>JBKOXV010000226.1:0-10349 GCA_046725105.1 bacterium
CGATTGACACCCCCCTAGGCCGGTGCCATTCGCGCGGGTGCCTTCGACCCTGTGGGCGCCCGCAACTCGGTTCGGCCGTGACCTCGGCTTTCGCCGGGCGCGGTGCTACTGAAGAACCGGCCGGGCAGGGGATTCTCGTTCGCGGCTAGACAGGGTCGACTCTGGACAGGCCAACCAGGCTGAGGGAGGTCGACCCGCCATGGAACCGGCTCGGCTCGTGGTGCTCGCCAGCGGTATGGGTTCGCGGCTGCGTTCCAAAACGAGCCCGAAGCCGCTTGTTGGCTTAGGGGGTATCAGCCTCGTCGAGCGTGCTCTCGCCGGCGCGTCGCATGCGGGATTCGACGAGGTCGTGGTGGTCACGGGCCATCGAGCTGACCAGATCGACCGGCATGTACTCGAGGTGAGCCGGCGCCGGGGCATCGCCGTGACGGTCGTGCGCAACGAACGGTATCGGGAGGGCAACGGGCTCTCGGCGTTAGCGGCGCGTGACCGGGTCGGCTCTGAGCCTTTCGCCTTGGTGATGGCCGACCACGTGTTCGCGCCGTCGCTGTGGGAGCGGCTCAAGCAGGCGTCGGTGGAGCCGGGCGAGGTGCTGGTGGCGGTCGACACAGGGCTCGGTCTGGCGGCGGGTGTCGATCCTGGCGACGCCATGAAGGTTTGCATCGCCGACGGCTGTATCCGAGCGATCGGCAAGCAGCTCGCCGTGTATGACGCCTTCGATGTCGGCGCCTTCGTCTGTGGACCCGCCCTGTTCGACGCCGTCGAGATGGCGGTGGCCGCCGGCGACTCCAGTCTCGCCGGTGCCGTCCAGGTGCTGGCGGACGCGGGTGCCGCCCGTGCGCTGCCCATCGGCGAGGACGAATGGTGGTTCGATGTCGACACGCCGCGCGACCACCGCAACGGCAGCCGCCACGTACTTCGGGTCACGGGGAAGCCGCTCGATGGCGCAATCGCCGCCCGGCTCAACCGCACCCTGTCGCAGCGGGTGGTCACCCCCGCGCTGCTCGCCCTCTTCCCGGGCGTCACACCAAATCAGGTCACGCTCGTCGCCTTCGCCGTCGCGGTGGCGGCCGCCGCCGGCTTCGCGGTGGGCGTTCCGATCGCCGCGGCCCTGCTCGTCGCGCTGGCCAGCGTGCTCGACGGCAGCGACGGCGAGGTCGCCCGGCTCACCTATCGGTCGTCCCCGTACGGCGGGTTTCTCGACGCTGTGCTCGACCGGGCGGCCGACGGCATTCTGTTCACCGGCGCGGCGATCTACCTCGCCACCGACACCCACCTGGGCGATCTGCTCGGCGGGGCCCAGGTGCCTCTCGCCGTCTCGGTGAGCGGGGCCGCCCTGGTCGGCCACCTGCTCGTGAGCTATACCACGGCGAAAGCGGAGCTCGATCTCGGCCACCGCTACCGCGGCCCCTTGCTCGGCGGCGGCCGGGGCCGTGACCTACGCCTTTCTTTCGTCATTGTGGGTGCCGTGGCGGCGGCGGTCGAGCCGGTGGCAGTGCTGGTGGCCCTCGCAGCGGTGGCGCTGCTCTCCGCGTGGATCGTCGCGGTGCGTCTCCACCGCTCGTGGTGGGCGGCCGGGCCAGGTTCCCAGTACGTGGGCGTGCGCGCCGTCGCTCTCGACTTCGACGGCACGGTCGCCGACTCGATGGGCTTCCTTACCGAACTGGCCGTCGGGCTGCTCGTCGACGAGTTGGGTTTCGAGCGGGCCGAAGCGGCTCGGCAGTACCTCGCCACGACCGGGTCGGCGTTCGCGACCCAGCTGGATGAGATCGCTCCGGGCCAGTCGGGGCTGGCGGCGGTGGCGAGCCGCTTCGAGGCGGAGAAGACACGATGGATGGGGGGCTGCGAGATGTTCACCGATGTAATTCCGGCGCTCGAGCGTCTCGCCGCGGCCGGTGTCCCGGTCCTGCTGTGCAGCAGCACGCGGGCGGCGCTCGTCGGCGAGTTTTGCGGGCGGTATGGGCTACTCCAGAGGTTCGCGTCGGTCGACGGTGGGGGCCCAGGGCACACCAAGTCCGTGCAGCTCGTGTCGGGCGTCGCCGCCGCCGGCTTCGCCGGTCACGAGGTCGTCTTCGTCGGCGACGCCCGGCGCGACGCCGACGTGGCCCGCGCGGCAGGCACCCGGTTCGTCGGCCTAGTCCGGGCAGGACACCCCGACGCCCTCGCCGGCAGCGGCGCCAAGGTCGTGGGCTCGTTGTCCGAGCTGGCCGCCGGCCTCCTCCAAGCCGCCCGCTCCCCGGTGATGTGCGACACGCACCAGCAGGACACGGGGCCGGCGCCTCCGGTCGAAGCTGGGCAGCCAGGGTTCGAGGGCGAGGCCCTCCAGATGGGCGTTGTCGCTCGTCCGCACCAGCCGGCGTACCCCACCGACCACCCCGACCGTGGTGATCGAGCAGTCGGAGACCTCGACGTGCCGATAGATCTCGGGGCCGGTGCCGACCGCCCAGGCGACGGCGGCGCGCACCACGGCGCCGTGGGTGAACACGACGGCCACGCGGCCATCGACTAGGCCGGCGAACAGCTCGTCGAGCGCGCCTGCGACGCGGGTGTTCAGGGCGGCCAGGGTCTCCCACCCGTCCACCTCGAGTGCGTCGGGCTCCGACCAACATCGCTGCCAGTGCTGCGGCCACCGCTCGCCGATCTCATCCTCGGTGTAGCCCTCCCAGCGCCCGACCCGCAGTTCACAGAAGCGGTCATCGACGATCAGCTCACACGCGAGACGCGCCGCGAGGGGGTGCCGCCGTCTGGACCGCACGGGCGAGAGGGCTCGACACGAGTCAGTCGACCGGCTCCTGCGCGAGCACGTCGCCGTCGCCACCAAAAGCCCTGGTCAGCGGTTCGCTGGCCAGGGCCTGTTGGTTGTTCGGCGGCCGCTACCGGGCGTCTACCGACACCACGCCGGCGTGATCGTCCGCGGTTGGGATCGCTGGCGCCGCAGGTTCAAAATCCTGCGATGAAGTCGTCGGTCAGCACAGCCGCCTGCTGCGAGTCCGACCGCGTGTGGCGTTTCATGTCGTACGCCTCGTGGACCGCTCGTAGTACGTCGCTCTGGTCGCCGGTGACGGGGCCCTGTACCTGACCGTGCATCACCGACAATGTCGAGCTTGGCTCCAGCTCCCTCGACGACCGCCGTGACGTCGTCGGCACACCATTGGGTGTGGGTGCCGTTCACGCGCACGGCCCGGGTCTTGGCGCCCCAGTCGAGCTCGTTGAGCGCCTCGACGATCGGCTGGCGCGCCTTCTCCTTCTCGCTCGGCGCGACGGCATCCTCGAGGTCGAGGAACACGAGGTCAGCGGCGCTCGCCGCCGCCTTGACCATCATCTTGTCGCTGGTGCCGGGCGTCGACAGTTCTGAGCGGCGCAAGCGGGACGGCCGAGTCATCGACGTGTCCTTGCCTCGAGGGTTCCTGGCACCGCCGCCCGTAGCCGCTGCTCGGTGGCCTGACCGAGGACAGCGAGGGCGGCCACCGGGTCGAAACCGTCAGGGTCGAGCCGCCACTGGTACGCGATGCCTCGGAGACCGGCGACGACGAGGACGGCTTCTTCGGTCGGGTCGAGGCCAGGGTCGATCGAGCCGTCGCGAATGCCGCGGCGTACGAGCTTGGCGACGTCGGTGCGCATCGTGCGATGGAACTCGACGAAATGCCGGCGCAGCGCCAGGTTGGGTCCGAGGGCTTCGAACATCAGGGCGTACAGCGTCCGCAAGGCTCGAGGGTCGCGCTCGGCTTGGACGCGGATGGCGTCGATGAGGATCAGGACGCCCTCGGCACCCGGACGCCCGACCGTGCGGGGCAACAGATTGCGGTGGCTCCATCCGGTGGTGATCCGATCGACGAGCGCCGCCAGCAGCTGGTCCTTCGACCCGAAGCGGGCAGTGACGAGGCCGCGGCTGTACCCGGCCCGCTCCCCGATAGCAGCCAACGTCATCGCCTCGTAGCCGCCCTCTTCGATGAGCTCGGCGGCGGCATCGAGCAGCCGAGCGGTCGAGCGCTCCGATCGCTCCTGGTGCCGGTTCCGCGCCACCGGCATCATGGCGCCTCCTTGCGGATGCTCTCGAGGATCGGCAACAGGCGGGGGATGAAGGCGGCGGGGTTCTCAGACATCGGGAAATGACCGAGGCCCTCCATGACGGCGAAGGTCGAGCCGGGGATGGCGTCGTGGCACGCCTGCCCGTGCTCGATGGTGGCGCTGGCGTCGTACTCGCCAGTGAGGAGGTGCACCGGGATCTCCGCCGTGTCGATGGCGGCCGCCTCCTTGGTGAGATCGTGGTCGACGACGTAGTAGTGGAGGTCGCCCAGGAACGCCGGCGGCCAGCCGGCGCTGTAGCCCCACATCGTCTCCCGGCGCAGCGGCTCGGGCGACTGCGGCGCCATGAGCCCGTTCATGAGCCGGGCCTTGTACTCGTTGCTCACCTGCGGGTGCCAGAAGCCCCGCAGCGCGTCCATGTCGAGCTCGATCTTGAGTGCCGGTTCGAGCGCGATGACCGCCCGAAAGTCCCGCGGGTGGTAGCGGGCCAGGTCCAATGCGAGCAGGCCGCCGACCGAGCATCCCATGAACACCGGCCGTTCAAGCTCGAGCGCTTCGGTCAAGGCGACCGCCAAGGCCATGGCCCGGGCCCGGGTGAGACGGTACGGCTCGGTCCACCAGGCCTCGCCGAGCGGCGGCACCGACTTCCCGTGGAACGGCAGGTCATAGGCGATGAGCCGGAAGTGATCGGTGATGCGCTCCTCCTCGAAGAGGTGACGCCACTGCACCCCGTGCGATCCAGCCGTGTGTTGCATGAGCAGCGGGATCCCGCTCCCGGCCTCCTCGAAGTAGATGCGGTGGTCCCGCTCGTCGAGCTCGATGTGGATGTAGCGCCCGACCGGATTGTCGAAGCGTCTCGACCGAGACGTTGACGCCGGGGCGGCCCGGCGCGGGCGCATCAGCTCGACGGCACGAGTGACAGCCGGGTAGTACTGCCAGAACGTGACGGGATCGGCCGTGAGCTCGAGGCCGAGCGCCGTGGCGAAGCCGATGTCGTTGAGAAAGCGAGGCGGCTCGGCCTGCAGCATGGCGTCCCACACCGTGCGCGGCCCTTCGAGCGAGATGACGTCGGGCCCGTCGGCCGGGCCGGGATTGGGCTGCCCCTCGACCATCCTGACCGCCGCCCGTTCGCCGTCGACAGTGAACGAGAAGCCGCCGGTCCAGTAACGCGCCGCCAGCAAGAACTCGCCGTCCTGACGGCATCGAGTGGCGAGCTCCTCGGACGTGATCATGCGCCCAGGGACCTCCAGTGGCTCCGCCGCTTGAGCAGCACGGTGCGCTCGCCCTCAAAGACCACCCGGTCGTCGTGCGTGACACCCCAGTGCTTGAACCGCACAACGCCGGAGTCCTTGCGATCCGGCGATGGGTCCGCGGCGAGCACCTCCGTGTAGGCGTAGAGCGTGTCACCGAGGTGAACGGGCGCCTTGAATCGGAGACCGGTGCAGCCGAGCTCGGCCAGCGCGTTCTCGGCCGTGTCCTGGCTCGCCAGACCGAACACGAGCGACCCGGTCACGAGCCCGAACACCAGCCGGCCCTCACCGAGCGGACTGCCCGTCATGGCGTGCTCGTTCCAGTGGCTCTGGGCCGTGTTCATCACCTGCTTGGTGACGAGGTTGTTCTCGACATCGCCGACGGTGGCGCCACGCGCGTGGCGGAGCCGGCGGCCCACCCGGAAGTCCTCGAAGAAGTTGTCGTCACTCGTGAACGTCGAGACGCGGGGATCGGTCACGACCGCTCCCGCTCGGCCACCAGGTTCGTACGCTGGAAGTCGACCACGAGCTCGCCCCGCTGATTGTGGCCTTCGGTGTGCCACGTGACGATGCCCACACCCCGCCGGCTCTCCGACTCACGGACAGCCAGAACGGTGGACCGCGCGGTGAGGGTGTCGCCCGGATGCACGGGCCGGTGGAACGTGCAGTCCTCCACACCCAGGAACGGGCCGCCGGCCTCGCTGAGGTCCTCGACCGACAGGCCGACCATTGTGCATAGAACGAGCATCGGGTTGACCACGACGTCCGGATGACCATGGGCTCGGGCGAACTCGGCGTTGAGGTGCATGGGATTCCAGTTGCACATCGCCGTCGAGAAGATGGCGTTGTCGCCGGCGGTGATCGTGCGGCCCCAGTGGTGGACGAGCACCTGACCAACGGAGAAGTCCTCGAATTTGTGGCCCTTGGTGAGGAGCGGGAACGACGCCAGGTCGAGCTCGGTCATGAGTGCCCCAGTGTGTTTGCCGACGGGTGCGCCAGCAGGTTCTCCACCGTACAGCAAAGATTGCTGGTTGACAAGCAATAACTCTCGCGACGAGACTCGCGGGATGGATCTCCTGCCCGTCGCCCCGCCGTCGCTGCCGTCGGCGTACGTCTCCGACGAGCGCCTGGAGATCCGGGCTTTGGCGCGCCGATTCGCCATCGAGGAGGTCCTGCCTGTCGCCAACGAGCTCGATCCCGTTCAGGGCGAGATGCCTGATGACCTCGTGGCCCAGATGGGCAAGATGGGCTTCTTCGGCATCATGATCGGTGAGGAGTACGGCGGGCTGGGCCTCGGGCTGTTCGAGTACGTGCTCGTCACTGAGGAGCTGGCCCGGGCCTGGATGAGCGTGGCCAGCATCATCGCCCGGGGCAACGGCCACGGCGGCCAGTTCCCTGTCCCGTTGCGCGACGAACTCCTCCCCCGCATGGCACGGGGGGAGTACCTCGGCGCCACCGCCATCAGCGAGCCTGACGCCGGCTCGGACGTGGCCTCGATCCGCACCCGCGCCGAGCGGGACCGCGACGACTGGATCCTGAATGGCCAGAAGATGTGGTGCACGTTCGCCGATCGCGCCGACTATCTGATCGTCTACGCGCGAACCACGCCGTACGACCCCGAACGACGGCAAGCCGGCATCCGGTCCTTCTACATACCGAAGGAGCGCGGGTCGTTTCCTCCGGGTATGACGGGCAACCCGATCCGCAAGATCGGCTACCACGGGTGGAAGACGTGGGAGCTGTCGCTGGACGACGTGCGGGTGCCCGGCCAGTTCCTGCTGGGCCGTGAGGCCGAGGCGAGCGACGCCAAGGCCGGATTCAAGGCGTTGTCGCGCGGCCTGTCCGTGGCGAGGGTGCACACGGCCGCTCGGTCGATCGGTCTCGCGCGCGGTGCCCTGGAGGACGCTGTCGCCTACGCCCAGCAGCGCAAGCAGTTCGACCAGCCGATCGGCGACTTCCAGGCGATCCGCTTCAAGATCGCCCACATGGCCTCTGAGGTCGAGGCGTGCCGGGCGCTCATGTACCAGGTCGCCGCCGATGCCGACGCCGGCCGGCCCGTGGACCACCAGGCGTCGATGGCGAAGTATCTGGCCAGCGAAATGGCCGAGCGCGTCACCAGCGAGGCCCTGCAGATCCACGGGGGCGCCGGGTACACCACTGACCTGCCCATCGAGCGCTACTGGCGCGACGCCCGGCTCACGAAGATCTTCGAAGGCACCTCGGAGATCCAGCTCCGCATCGTGTCCGACCGCCTGCTCCCCCGGCCCCCTCGCCCCACTCGCGCCCGAGACGCCGACTCGTGAGGCTCGGCGCCGCCATACCGGTCACAACAGCCAGGGGCGCTCCCCCGGGACCACGAGATCTGGCGTCGGCGGCGGCGCGGCTCGAAGCGCTCGGCTATGCGTCGCTGTGGACGTTCGACGCCATCGGCCGCGGCTTCATGCTGCCGGATGCGCTGATGACGCTGGCGGTGGCCGCGACGGTGACAGAGCGGGTCGAGCTCGGCACCGGCGTCGTGCAGCTGCCCCTGCGCAACACGGTCGAACTGGCGCACCGGGTGCTGACGTTGCATCACATCTCCGCCGGCCGTCTGTTGTTCGGGATCGGCCCGGGCTCCACCCGCGACGACTTCCAGGCTGTGGGTGCCGACTTCGACGCGCGCTTCCGGACGTTCATCGAGCAGTGGCCACGGCTGCGCCGCCTGCTGACCACGGGAACCGACGGCGCCGCCGACCTCACGCCGTGGTCCACTGGACCGCGCTTGTTCGTCGCCGCCTGGCGGGGCCCCCTCGTCACACGGGCGGCGGTGGAAGCGGACGGTTGGATCGCCTCGGCGGCCTACAACGACGACGCCACCTTGGCTGACGCCCTTGGCCGCTTCCGCGCCGCCGGCGGACGACGCGCCGTGGTCACCCACGTCGCCGTCCCCCGCGACCTGGCGCCGACCATCGACCGCCTGCACGCCCTGAGCGAGATGGGCTTCGACGACGCCGTCGTCCTCGACCGCCGGCCCACCGAAGAACGCTTCAGCGCAGTGCTCGACGCTGGGCCGTGGTCGGCGGCGGAACCGAGACGCTCATTGGATGCCGCGCCCGCCGTCCACGTCGAGACAGACGCCGGTCAGGAACGAGGCGTCGTCCGAGGCTAGGAACACGACGGCATCGGCCATGTCCGGCGCGCTGACTCGGCGACCCATCGGAATGCGCGTCACCACGGCGCGTTCGAGGTTCTCGGGCATGTCGGCCCCGAGGGCGTTCTTGTCGAATCCCGTCGCCGCCGACACGGGCGCCACCGCCATCACTCGGATGGCCGGGCCAGCTCGGTGGCCGCTGCACCACGGCGGCGGGCGCTCCCCATAGCGTCTGGGTCGGCTATGGACATCGTGCAACTACGTGACGACGACGGTGAGCACGCCGCCTTGCACGACCTCGGCGGCGACGGACCCGCCCTGCTACTGACTCATGGCAACGGTCTCAACGTCGGTATGTGGGCGACGGTCGTCCCACACCTGCGCGACACGTTCCACTGCTTTGGGCTCGACTTCCGCGGGCACGGTGTGTCGCGGCAGGCGCATCAGCGGATCCCGGTCGAGCGCCACTGGTTCACCGCCGAGGTCCTGGCCGCTGTCGACGCCATAGGTGGCGCGCCGACACTGGCCGCCGGCCACTCCCTCGGGGCGTCGGCGTTGCTGCTCGCCGAGCTGCATCATCCCGGCACGCTGCGGGCGTGCTGGGCGTTCGAGCCTGTGCTCGTGCCGGACACGTGGGATACCAAGCCGCCGCCCTCCGACCTTGTCGCGGCGTCACGGCGTCGCCGGCTGGTGTTCCCGTCTGTTCACGACGCGGTTGAACGGTTCCTGTCGAAGCTGCCGTTCTCCCGGTGTGCACCCGAAGCGGTGTGGGCCTACGTCGAACACGGCACGGCGCCGCAGCACGACGGTTCGGTCCGGCTGACGTGCACGGGCGAGACCGAGGCCGGCATCTACGAGGCGAACGAACCGCTCGACTTCTCGAAGTTCGCAACTATCGCCTGTCCGTTCGTGGTGGCCGCCGGCGGAGCGACGGCCACCGGCAACGAGCTGCCGCCGATGTTGGCGCCCCTCGTGGCCGACGCGCTCGGCGACGGACGCCTCGACGTGTTGCCCGGCCTGACGCACTTTGCGCCGATGGAGGACGGCGCGCTCGTCGCCGGCTCCATCTTCGACCACTTGGCGCGCTTCGCGTGACACGGCGCGGGCTCCTCCCGTCAACCAGCCGTCTCTGAGCCGAGCGTGCCTGCGGCCTTGGCCGCGGCATCGAGCCGAAGTCCGACACTCCTTCTGAAGCCCTCCACATCCACGCCCGCCGAGGGCCGCTGACCTCGCACATAGCGGGTGTAGACGCCGTGGGCGATGCACGCCGAACGCCAGTGGTTGAGCGTGACGAAGTACTGGAGTCCGGACAGGTCGGCACCGGTACGTCGCGCGTACCGCGCGGTGAGCGCCTCAGCGCTGGGAAAGCTCGCCGGCATCGTGATGTCCTCTCGCCCTGCGAGCTCAGCACCCTCCACCGACCAGCGGTTGAGCACGAACGCTAGGTCGGAGCGGGCGTCACCCAAGGTGCACACCTCCCAGTCGACGATGGCAGCAACGACGCCGTCCCGGGCGACCAGGCAGTTGTGGAAGCCGTAGTCACCGTGCACGACACGGGCCGGACCCGGCGCCGGCTTCGTCGCCTGGAGACGATCGTGCAGTTCGTGGACCCGCGGGTCGTCGTAGTTGGCGTCCTTCGCCGATGACGTCCACGACCGGTACCACGACGAGAGCTGCCGACCGACGTAGTCGTCGCGGCGCCCGAGGTCGCCCAACCCGACGGCGTCGGGATCGACGAGGTGCAAGTCGGCCAGTGAGTCGATGAACGACAGTGCAGCGCGCCGTTGGACATCCGGTTCCGGAAGCCAGCTCCGAAGATCCTCGGCCCGTGGCAACGGTCGGCCGTCGACGTAGGCCATGACGTAGAACCGGGCACCGGTGACGCTCTCGTCGGCGCAGTACGCCAGCGGCTCCGCGACCGGCACGCGCGTCGGCCACAACCC
>JBKOXV010000084.1:0-7508 GCA_046725105.1 bacterium
GCCGAGCAGCGCCCCCTCGGTCACTCGGTGCGTCACAGAGGGCGGCCCTGGCTTCTTGCCGGGCACCGGGGCGGGGGTCAGTGGCCCACCAGGGGCGTGCTCACACTCCGGGGGTTGGGGTGCGCGAGCATCAGGATGTGAATGGAGTGTTGACCTGCCCCCGGTGCGGCGGGCGCCGTTGGAAGTGCAGTTGGATGCCGTGGGTGAGGCGGTTGCGATGCCAGTCGTGTGGGACCAGGGTGAAGTCGCCTTGGTCCAGCTGAAGCGACTCCTCGTCGAAGTCGGCGCCATTTACCTCCTCTTCGCCGTCATTGGTCGGTTCGTTGAAGGCATGGGAGCGGTCGAGTGCGGGTGTT
This sequence comes from bacterium, assembly GCA_046725105.1. GTDB lineage: Bacteria > Actinomycetota > Acidimicrobiia > Acidimicrobiales > Ilumatobacteraceae > DASXAI01. The sequence goes on from JBKOXV010000084.1 coordinate 357, forward strand.
CGGCGGAGTGCTGGTGCAAGCGGCCGGTGCTGAGTCTGTTTCGTTGGGTATTCCCCTACGGGCACCACGGCAGCGAGGCATGCGGATCACGCGCAGCAAACCCGACGTAAGGCCAAGGCCAGCGTCAAAACTGCCGATAGCGTTATCCACAGACGGTCCACCCTCCCGGACCGCCCGGATTGTGCGCCCCGGCGACCTGCAAGCGCCGGGGCGCTGCCGAATCTCAGCCGAGCTACTGGCCGGCCGTGGCAGCTCGGAGGGAGTGCCCGAGGTGTGGCAGCCCGCTGTCCCCCTGGGTGAAGGTGTGCCCGTGCCGATCGTGCAGTCGATTGACGCTAGATGCCGGGCGCCGCCGCTCGTACGGTAGATGAACATGTCTCCGATCGAACCTCCGAGCCACGAGAGAAGTGGCGACGATGTCGTCGAGTTCCTGTCAGAGCTGGTCGCCGAAGGTGTCGACGTCGACGGCCAAGCATTGCCCGTCGCCCCGGATCTCTGGGCGGTCCACGGAGCACTCGTCTACGGTGGCGACAGCCTCCTGGCGGAGTTCGCCACCGTCGAAGATGCCCGATCGGCACTGGAGCGTATCGCTGACCCGAAGAGAGGCAAGGAGGACCGATGATCACGGCCGTCGTCATGATCCGAAGGTGCTCTCACCTCGACTCGGCCTGACCGCGACGATGAAAGCCGCGCCTCGACCGGCAGTCTCACCGAGCGACGGACGTGTCACGTCGGCCGGCGATGGCCTGGCGCTGGACTCGGCCCGTGGGCGGATCGCGCTTCTGGCGACGGTCGCTGGAAGCGGGATGGCGAGTCTCGACGCCACGGTCGTCAACGTGGCTCTGCCTCACATCGCCAGCGATTTCGACGCAAGTGTGAGCGCCTTGCAGTGGGTGCTCACCGGATACCTGCTGGCGTTGGCATCGCTCATCCTGCTCGGCGGTGCGCTCGGCGACCACTACGGCCGTCGCAAGGTCTTCGTGATCGGCACGATCTGGTTCGCCGGCGCCTCGTTACTCTGCGGCGCGGCGCCGAACATCGAGGTGCTCGTGGGCGCACGGGTGCTCCAGGGAGTCGGCGCCGCACTGCTCACGCCCGGCAGCCTCGCCATCCTGCAGGCCAGCTTCCGCCAGAAGGACCGCGCCAAGGCCGTCGGCGCCTGGTCGGGCTTCGGCGGCGCCGTCGGGGCGATCGGGCCGTTCGTGGGCGGCTGGCTCGTCGATGGTCCGGGCTGGCGATGGGCGTTCCTGCTCAACCTGCCGGTCGCCGCGCTCGTCATCGTGTGCTCGATCGTCGCCGTCCCCGAGACCCGGGACCCGGACGGGGCGCGCCGCCTCGACTGGGCCGGCGCCGCGCTGGCGGTGGTGGGCCTCGGAGCTGCCACGTGGGCCCTCACCGAGGCAGGACCGCGCGGCTGGGACGACACTGGCGTGCTCGTTGCGGGTGCGATCGCCGTGGCCGCCATCGCCGCCTTCGTGTACCGGATGCTGTACACGCATGATCCACTGGTGCCGCCGTCGTTGTTCCAGAGCCGCGAGTTCACCGTCACGAACCTCGCCACCGTTGTGCTCTACGCCGCCATCGGCGTGACGTTCTTCCTGGTCGCCTACGAGCTACAGGTCGCCGCCGGCTGGTCCGCATTGCGAGCGGGCGTGGCGCTGCTGCCCACGACGGTGCTGATGCTGGTGTTCTCGGCCAAGTCGGGCGAGATCGCCCAACGGATCGGCCCGCGTCTCCAGCTCACCGTCGGTCCGCTCATGGTCGGCGCCGGCCTGCTCCTACTCAGCCGCATCGGTCCCGACGCCTCGTGGGCACCCGACGTCCTTCCGGGGTCGATCGTCTTGGGTCTCGGCCTGGTGACTTTCGTCGCGCCGCTCACTGCGACCGTTATGGGCTCCGTCAGCCCTGACCAAGTCAGCACGGCGTCGGGAGTGAACAACGCCATTGCCCGGACGGCGAGCCTGGCCGCCCTCTCAGTGATCCCTGTGATCTCGGGCCTCACCACCGCGACCGGCGCGTCCGACATCACCGACGCCTTCCGCACGTCACTGGTCATCGCGGCGGCCGTCGCCGCCATGGCCGCACCGCTCTGCTACTTCGGCCTCGGCGCCCGGACTCCAGCGCGACCTTCGGCCCGTCGGATGTACTGCTCGGTCGACGGACCGCCGCTCCAACCCGATCCGGCCCGTTGCCCGGTGGCCGTGCGCTGAGCTCAGGTCCGAGATGGATGAACACGTTCCGATCCAGTACTACCAGTCGATCGTCGCGATCGACCTCGGCGTGGCTGGAGCGCTTCCCCCACTGCGGAGGTATCCAGGCTCCGACGAGTCCGACAGCGACGTCGCCGTGACGGTGATCGGTCTGATCGTCTACGTCGTCGTAACCAGCGCCGCCGTGGTCCTCGTGGCCACATAGCTCGGTACGCCAGACGTCACAGTTCATCGAGAGTCCGCAGTGACCAACAGCCCTGACGGCGGCGCCGTCCTGGCCGCCTCGATCGCCGCGGTGCTCGCCACGGCGAGCGCCGCGGTCAGTGCCTACTGGGCCTTGGGCGGCACCGCCCTGCTCGATACCGTCGGTGGAGACATCGAGCAGTGGGGCCGGGAGCGCTCTGCCGGCGTGCTCCTCGCCTTGTGGGCCATCGTCGCGGTGAAATTGGCCGGGGCGGCACTGGCTCTGGTTCTCGCCGGCGTCGGCGGGCGACGGCTCCCCGCATGGACACGGGGCCGACGAGCGCGAGCTCTCGGATGGACCGCGGCCGTGGGCCTCACCCTCTACGGCACCGTCCTGACCACGGCCGGCCTACTCGTCACGACCGGCGTGCTCGACGCCGCCGACGACGTCGATCAGCGCGCGCTGACCTGGCACACGTTTCTCTGGGATCCGTGGTTCGCGTTGTGGGGCGCCGCTTTCACCGTGGCGATGTGGCGCAGCCGCCACCGTCATGGCGGCTCGCTTCGTCGGTGACGGGCCCGGTTGTGGTGCCCGCACGCGGGTCGGCCATTCTCGATGCTCGTGGCTCCGCCGGCGGCGTAGGGCTGAATATGGTCGATCTGCGTCTCGCCCGCGGGCACGTCGCAGAACTCGTGGAAGCACGTCCGACCGATGACTTCGACGGCGCGACGGGTGGCGCCGGTGAACAGTCGGCGGCGGACCCCTACGTTGACCACGCGGTCGGGGCCGTCGAAGACGATGCGTTCCACCCAGCCTTCGCTCAGCCAGCCGACAAGGCTGCCCGGCGTGACAACCGTGCCGTCGGCAAGTTCGCAGACCCGCCCGGCAAAGGTCTCGTATCCGACCAGGACGGTGAACAGCGGCTCGGGCCGGCGGGCGCCGGGCGGGGCGGCCGCGGCTCGACGAGCCATCTCGACCAGCGCGTCGGCCCGCCGCTGCGCCGGGCTGCGGGCCAGATCGGCGGCCGCCACGCCATCACCGATGCGGGACTTGGCGTCCGCCCAGTCCGCCTCGAACAACTCGTCCTCCAGGCGTCGCAGGACGTCAGAGACCGCGGCGCCGGCGAGCGGGTCCAGGCGCGCATCCAGGAACCACGTACCGTCCACGCTCTGGGAGAGGTGCAGCCGTCGAGCGGCGTGACGCGCCGCGGCGTCGACCTCGACCCCGTCGGGATCGGCGAATTGCCGCCAGTACGCCAACACCCTCTGGAACTGCCGGAAGGTCAACTGCTTGGCCTGATCGACCAGCATCGCCTCGTCCCGCGTGAACACATCGACGGTGGCCGGCGTACGGGCCTCCGCCAGCAGACTGACGTGCGCCTCCCCGATGTCCCCGACCAGCCAGGCCGCCTCGGCCGCGGGCAGGTGGCGCAGGTTGCGGCCGAGGCGAACCCGCCGCCGGCACGTCGCCACCGGCTGGCGGCAACGTACCGCCAGCCACGCCGCCGCCGAACGAGAGCCGTGAGCTTCCCATTCCCGACTGGCGTCGAACGCAGTGGCGGCCCGAGTGGTTGCGGCCTCGAGCTGGGCCAGGGCTCGATGCAACAACTGGAGCGTCTCGCTGTCGGCGAGTGCAGCCGCGTCGAGTCCGCACACGGCGTCGACAGCGGCACTGAGCTCGGCGACTTCGTTCATCGAGCTTAGTATAGACGAACATGTGTACGAGATACAAACCGATTTCTCACCGGCTCTCTTCAGGCCGCGACGACCGCCTTGCCGAGCATCTGTCTGGGTGTCCCGCTCGTGTTCGGCGAGATCGAATGGAAGACATGGAGATGGGAGATCACGATGTCGCCGGGAGCTCCGGTGAGCTCGATCACGTCGACCGGCACGCCTGCTACGTGGAAACGCTGACCCACCATGGCCCGCCCGAGGTCGGGTCGCGTCCCGCCGGTCAGCAAGTCATCGAGGGGCGGGTACCGGCGCAGGAACCGGTGCCAGTTGGCCTTGCCGGCGCCAGGGGGCGTCGCGAAGGTCGACCGGTAACGATCGACGAGACGGTGTGAGCCAGGTAAGAGCATGGTTCCCCCACCGCACGGCCCGACATCTCCGAAGAACGCGAACATCTTCACCGCGGACACTGGCCACGTCGGCCGCTCGAATCCGCAGTCCATGTGCCATCCGTCGGGCAACGCCCACGGCTTGGGACCCGGCAGGGTGAAGAGGACCTGGGAGCCTGGCTTCGGCCGCTGCCAGCCGCTCGGCCCGAAAATGGCGTCGAGCGCCGTCGTCACCGAGCCGTTGTCGACCAGGATGTCGAAGGCGCGGTTGTGCTTCAGGCCCTTCCAGCTGAGACCCAGCCAGCCGGTGGGCCACGACGAGGGATCGTCGGGCCGCACGCCGACCTTGCGCTCGGCGTAGCGCCAGACAGCGGTTCGGATCCGCGCCGCCGCTTCTGGGCTGAACGCGGCGTCGAGGCGCACGACGCCGCGGTCGACGAATACCGACCGGATGGCATCCAAATCCACTGAACGAGTCTTCCGCCGCCTATGTCGCCCGGCGGGCCGAATATCGGCCGGGCGCCCAACGGCGTCGCGCCGCTTCCCACCCGACGCTCTTCTCCCTGCCATCTGCCTTGCGCGACAGGGCACCCGCTTCGGCGATGTCGCCGGCATCTACGAGGCGTACTGAGGCGCGCCGCAAAGTCGGTTGCACGCCCTCAGGGGGCCGACCCACCATGCTCGGATGAGGCTCCATCAGCGGCCGGCCCCGGCCGGCGCGACCTGATCGGTGGCCTCCCCGGCCTCCGTGGCCTCGGGGTCGCGCCCCATCACCCGGCAGGGCTGGGTCCTCTTCGGCTTGATGGGGGCCATCTGGGGCGTGCCGTACCTGTTCATCAAGGTGGCCGTCGACTACTTCTCGCCCCCGGTCGTGGTCTTCGGTCGTTCGGCCATCGCCGCTGTGCCGCTGCTCTTCTTCGCCGCCCGAACCGGGGCCGTGCGCCCCGCCCTGGCCCATTGGCGCCCGCTCCTCGCCTTCGCCACGTTGGAGATGGCGGTGCCGTGGCTGCTCCTCACGAATGCCGAACAGCACCTCCCGTCCGGCCTGACGGGGCTGTTGATTGCGTGTGTGCCGATCGTCGGCGCCGTCGTCGCCTATCTCCTGGGTGACCGGTCCGCCCTCCGCCCGGTCCGGTTGGCGGGCATCGCCGTCGGTCTGGCCGGGGTGGCCTTCCTCGTCGCGGCCGACCTGAGTGGGGAGGCGTCGGCCTGGAGCATCGTCGAGGTCCTGCTGGTCTGCGTCGGCTACGCGACGGCGCCGTTCATCGCCAACCGCCGCCTCGCCGGCGTGCCCGACCTCGGCGTCGTGGCGCTGTCGCTGACCGCCGTCGCCATCGTGTACGCGCCGTTCGCGTGGCTCGCCCGACCCACCGCGACGCCTCCCGTGCAGGCCTGGGCGGCGGTGCTGGGGCTGGCGTTCCTCTGTACGGCCATCGCCTTCATCGTGTTCTTCCGCCTGATCGCTGAGGTCGGCCCGGCCCGGGCGACGTTGATCACGTTCGTCAACCCGGCGGTCGCGGTGGTCGTGGGCGCCGTCGTGCTCGACGAGGAGATCACCGTGGCGACCCTGGTCGGCTTCGCGCTCGTCCTGGCCGGGTGCTGGCTCCCCACCCGCCAACGACCCGAGGTGATCCCCGACGCGCCCGTCGTCGCTGATCCTGACGTTCGCGGACTGGCTCCGGAGCCACGTCGTTGATCATCTCTTGACGAACCGGCGCGAGGTGTTGACGCGAGAACATTGACGCCCTCCCTATCCGGAGGGAGGATCGTTGTCCTGGTCGGCCGTATCCGCGCGAGCAGGGAAGGGACCAGTGAGCCGGGAGTTTCTCGTCGAGGTCCGTGGCGACGCTGCCCATGTGCTTCTCTCCGGAGAGATCGACATGTTGGCGGCACCGGCCGTCCGCCGCGCCGTCGACCGAGCCCTGTCGGGGCCGGCGAGCCGGGTGGTCATCAACCTCGACGCCGTGAGTTTCATCGACTCGACCGGGCTGGGCGCCATCATCACCGGTTATCGAGCCGCCGAGCGTCTCGGCCGCGGCTACCGGCTCGGGCCCGCCGGCGTGCCGATCATCGCCAGCATCCTGGAGGTCACGGGCCTCGACACTCTCATCCTCGAACCGGCGACCGGCTCCGAGTCGGAGGCGATCGGCTAGCACCGGCAGCTACCGTCGGTCTGTGCCGACCTTCGAGTGCGGGCCCGTCTCGGTGCACTACGAGACCTTTGGTGACGGCCCCCCTGTCCTCCTCCTGGCGCCGGGCGGCCTCCGGGCGTCTCGTATCGACACGTGGAGTCGAGCACCCTGGAATCCGATCGACGCGCTGTCGGATCACCACCTGGTCGTCGCCATGGATCAGCGCAACACGGGAACATCCTTTGCGCCGATCACCGCCGGCGACGGTTGGCCCAGCTACGCCTCCGACCAGCTGGCGTTGATGGACCATCTCGGCATCGAGCGCTTCTGCGCCCTCGGCATGTGCATCGGAGGCGCGTTCGTCTTGAGGCTCCTGGCCGACGCTCCCCAGCGCGTCGTGGCGGCGGTGGCGCTCCAACCCGTCGGCTTCGACTCCAACCGCGACGCCTTCCGGGACATCTTCGACGAATGGCGGGGCAGCATCGCCCCCGAGCACCCGGAGGCGAGCGCCGCCGACTGGGCGGGCTGCTGGTCGAACCTGTTCGGCTCCGACAACCGGCTGTGGAG
>JBKOXV010000317.1:0-15538 GCA_046725105.1 bacterium
GTCGCCGCTCACGCGTGCGCACTTCACGAACGGCCGGTCGGGCCGGAAGCCCTGGCGCTCCATGTCCCACAGGATCCGCCGGTGAACCGGCTTCAACCCGTCGCGCACGTCGGGCAAGGCGCGACTGATGATGACCGACATGGCGTCGTCCAGGAAGGAGCGCTCCATTTCCTCCTGGATCTCGCGCGGTTCGATGTTGCCGCAGGGCAGCGTGGTGTTGGTGTCGCTCATGCTCTACTGCTCGGTGGTCGGATGCGCCGGCTCAGATGTCGAGGAACCGGACGTCGGTGGCGTTCTGCTGGATGAATTGCTTGCGCAGCTCGACCTCGTCGCCCATCAGCACGCTCTTGATCTCGTCGGCGAGGGCGGCTTCCTCCACCGTGACCTGGAGCAGCGACCGGGTGCCCGGGTCCATGGTGGTCTCCCGCAGCTCGTCGGCGTCCATCTCGCCGAGGCCCTTCAGCCGTTGGAATTCCTTCTTGTGGTTCGGGTTGTCGGCGAGGAAGGCGGCCTTGGCGGCGTCGTCCTTGAGGTAGGTCTTCTCCTTGCCGACCTCGGTGGAGTACAGCGGCGGCTGGGCGATGTAGACGTAGCCGTGCTCGACGAGCGGCTTCATCTGGCGGAAGAAGAACGTGAGCAGCAGGGTGCGGATGTGGCTGCCGTCGACGTCGGCGTCGCACATGGCGATCACCTTGTGGTAGCGGACCTTGTCGGCGTCGAACTCCTCGCCCAGACCTCCGCCGATGGCGGTGATGAGCCCTTGGATCTCGTTGTTCTTCAACATGCGGTCGATGCGGGACCGCTCGACGTTCAGGATCTTGCCCCGGATGGGGAGGATGGCCTGGGTCTTCGGGTCGCGCGCCGACACCGCGGTGCCGCCGGCGGAGTCGCCCTCGACGATGAAGAGCTCGCCCTCGCGCGGATCACGCGTCGAGCAGTCCTTGAGCTTGTCGGGCATCCCGGCGCCCGAGAGACCGGTCTTGCGCCGCACCACGTCGCGCGCCTTCTTCGCCGCCTCGCGGGCCTGGGACGCGGCGACGGCCTTCTTGACGATGCGGTTGGCCTCGGTGGGATTCTCGAGCAGCCAGTCCGACAGGCGGGCGTTGGTGGCCTTCTGGACCAGCGACCGGATGGAGACGTTGCCGAGCTTGGCCTTCGTCTGGCCTTCGAACTGCGGGTCGCGCAGCCGGACCGAGATGATGGCGGTGAGACCCTCGCGGATGTCCTCGCCCAGGAGGTTGTCGTCTCTCTCCTTCAACAGGGGCTGCTTGCCGCTCCGGGCGTAGTCGTTGACCACGCGGGTGAGTGCCGATTTGAAGCCCTCCACGTGCATGCCGCCCTCGGTGGTGGAGATGCCGTTGGCGTAGCCGTGGATGCCTTCGTAGTACCCGGTGTTCCACTGGAGCGCGACCTCGACCTGCTGGTCGTCCTCCTCGGCCTCGAAGCTGGCCACGCCCTTGAACAGCGCTTCCTTGGACGCGTTCAAGTGCTTCACGTAGTCGACGATGCCGCCGGCGTAGCGGTAGGTGACCTGCTGCTCCTTGCCCGGCCGCTCGTCGAAGAAGCGGATCTCGAGGCCTTTGTTGAGGAACGCCATCGTCTGGAGGCGCTCGAGCACCGTGCGGGCGCTGAATTCGATCCCTTCGGCGACGAAGACGTTCGGATCCGGCCAGAACGTGACCGTGGTGCCGAGCCGGCCACGCGGCGACTTGCCGACGACCTCCAGCTTCGACTGGGTCTTGCCGCCCTTGGCGAACTCTTGCCGGTAGCGCGTGCCGTCGCGGTCGACCTCGACCACGAGCCGCTCGGACAGCGCGTTGACGACGCTGACGCCGACGCCGTGGAGGCCACCGGACACCTTGTAGCCGTTGCCGCCGAACTTGCCGCCGGCGTGCAGCACGGTGAGGACGACCTCGACAGTGCTCTTGCCCTTGTGGGGTCCCGACGGATACGGGTCGACCGGGATGCCGCGGCCGTTGTCCTGGACACGACAGCCGCCGCCGGCCAGGAGGGTGACGTCGACCCGGTTGGCGTGGCCCGCCATCGCTTCGTCGACGGAGTTGTCGACGACCTCCCACACGAGGTGGTGGAGACCGGCCAGACCCGTGGAACCGATGTACATCCCCGGCCGCTTACGGACCGGTTCGAGGCCTTCCAGGACCTGGATGTCCTTGGCGCCGTAGTCGGATTGAAGCTGGGTCAAGACGCGCGCTCCCGCGGGGGTCGGATGCGGAGGTGATCCGGGCGTAACCGCAGGTCATAACCCAGAATCACGATGTCAACAGTGTACCAGAGGGGTGTCACAATTCGGCGCCACAAGGGTGGTGGCTCGCCCCTCGGCTCGCTCTCGCGCGCCGAGTCTGTCGCAGAGGACATTGCACTGCGTCAAAGCCCCGACGGACAGCCCGGGCGCCGAGGCTTCGCCGGCGGGCGGCCCTGTGGGACCGATTGTCGGAGCGGAGCGAGCGAATCAAAACGACGGGCGGACGCGCACCTCGATGCTGCGGATGGCGCCGACGCCGGCGACGGCGGCGAGACGGGCGAGGAGGTCGGTCTCGAGGTATCGGAGTTGCGTGGCCCAACCCGGTTGGTCGACCTCGACGACGAGGCGGCCCTCGTCGAGCAGCGCCGGTCGGGCGTGGGCCGCCACCAACGGCCCGACGACCTCCTCCCACTGGCCGAACACCCCGGCGGTGGCCCGCGCCCCGGCGCCCCGCAGCGAGCGCACGACGGTGTCGACGCTCTGCTCCAGCGGGATGGGGTCGTCAGCCATCGACCAACCGCCCGTCGCGCACCACCACCCGCCGCGACGGGACGGCGCTGGCCGGGAGCGGACCCGCCGTGGTGACGACGACTTGGGCCGCCGGCAGGTGATGCAGCAAGGCTTCGGCCCGTTCAGGGTCGAGCTCGGAGAAGACGTCGTCGAGCAGCAGCACGGGTGCCGTGCCAGCTCGATCCGCCACAGCCTGATGGGCCGCCAGTCGCAACGCCAAGGCCACGCACCGCTGCTCCCCCTGGGAGGCGTGCGTGCGCGCCGGCAGGCCGGCCAGCACGATCTCGAGCTCGTCGCGATGCGGGCCGACGAGGGTGAGCTGCCGGCGCACGTCGTCGGCCCGCCCCGACGCCAGCGCCGTCGCCAAGCCGGCGGCTCGCCACGCCGGGGCGTACCGCAGATGCACCGCCGTCGGGACGCCGGCTACCTCGGCGTAGGCCTTGCCGACGAGCGGCTCGAGCTCGGTCACAAGGGCATCGCGGGCATCGCCCAAGGCTGTCCCCACGTCGGCCAGCTTGGCGTCCCAAACGTCGAGCGTGTTGACGATGTCCGGGCTCAACCGGCCGCCCGCCTGCTTCAGCAGCATGTTGCGCTGCCGCAGTATCCGCTCGAGGTCGCTCCGCAGCGCGTCGTGCTTCACGTGCAGGCCGACAAGGGTCGCGTCGAGGAATCGCCGCCGCTCCCCCGGTCCGCCCTTCACGAGCGCCAGGTCGTCGGGCGAGAACACGCTGACCTGCAGCGCGCCCAGAAGATCACGGGTTCGCGCCAGCCGCTGCCGGTTCACCTGCACCCGGTAGCGACCGGTCGTGGGCAGCTCGGCTTCGATCGCCAACGGCCGGCCGTCGACCTCCACGACGTCGGCCCGGAGCACGGCGCGGTCCGCGCCGTCGCGGACCAGCGCCTCGTTTGGCACGCCACGAAAGCTCTCCAGGGTGGCGAGCCACGCCACCGCCTCGATGAGGTTGGTCTTGCCCTCCCCGTTGGCGCCCGCGACGACTGTGAGGCCCGGGTCGAAGTCGAGCGCGGCGCGGGCGTAGTTGCGGAAGTCCGTGAGCTCGAGGCGGCGAAGGATCACACCGTGGCTACGGGACGCGGACCGGCATGAGGAGATACAGGAAGTCGCTGGCCTCGCTGGACCGCAGCACCGCGGGCTTCATGGCATCGAGTGTCTCGAGCACGACCTCGTCCGACGTGACGGCGTCGACGCCGGCCGACAAGTAGTCGGGATTGAACGCAACGACCATCTCGGCGCCCTCGTACTTGGCGTCGAGGCTCTCGGCGGCCTGGCCGATGTCCTGCGTCGTCGCCGTGAGCTCGAGAGCATCGGGCGACATCGACAGCCGGATCGGCGTGGAGTCCCGCGCCAACAGCTTGACCCGGCGAACGGCGTCGAGCAGCGACTCACGCCCGACCGTGAGACGGTTGGGATAGTGCTGCGGAATCAGCTGGCGATAGTTCGGGAACTCGCCCTCGATCAGCCGAGTCGACAAGCGGGCACCGCCGACTTCGAAGGTGGCATCACGTTCGCCGAGCCGCAACGTCACCTCACCCGTGCCCGGCAACAGGCGGGCCAGCTCGTTCAATGCGCGCGACGGCACCAGCACCTTCTGGTCGCTGCGCAGGACCGAGGTGCCGGGCAAGTCGCGTACCGCCAACCGGTACGAGTCGGTGGCAACGAGGCGCAAGCCGTCGTCTTCCGCCGCCAACAGCACACCGGTGAGGATCGGCCGGGACTCGTCACCACTGGCAGCCCGGGCCACCTGGCGTAGTGCCTCGCCGAACGTGCCGACCGGCAACGTCACGGCGTCGGCGGCGGCATCAGGCAGGCGAGGGAAGTCGTCGATCGACAGCGGCCGGACGGCGAACTGCGACCGTCCCGCCGAGATACGAGCGTCGTCCTGGTCGACTTCGATGGTGACGGCGCCGGCTTCGAGTGAGCGCACGATGTCGGCGGCGAGCCGAGCCGGCAACACCGTGGCGCCATCGGCGTCGCCGGACACGCCGATGTCGACTTGGATCGTGAGCTCGAGGTCGGTGCCGGTGACACGCAGCTCGTCGCCGCGCAGGTCGATGCGCACACCGGACAGCACCGGCAACGAACCAGTGCGTCCCGTGGCGGCACGCCCGGCGGTAGCCAGCGCGTCCGCGAGTACGTCACGTTCGCATCGGAACTTCACGTGCGGTCCTTCTTCCTCAACGGGTTGTTCTGATCAGTGATGATGATGGTTGGTGATGTGAATTGTGGACGGCGAGGTATACGGCCAGTTCGGGGGGCGAATGGATCGCGCCGTGTCGTCCACAGAATCCCACAGCGCAGCCGACCGGGCCGGGATGGCCGGTGGACGACGGGGCGCTGTCCACGGCTCCGGACCGACCATCCACACGGTTGTCCCTCGGGCTGTCCCCACGCTGTCGTCACGCCTACGACTTGAGCTGCTGCGTGAGCTCCGTGACCTGGTCGTAGACCTGCTGACGTTCCTTCATCAGCTTCTGGACCTTGTCGACGGCGTGGATGACAGTGGTGTGGTCGCGGCCGCCGAACTCGCGGGCGATGGCAGGGAAGGAGAGGTCGGTGAGCTCCCGGAACACGAACATCCCGATCTGACGGGCCAGCACCAGCGGCCGCTGGCGGCTCTTGCCGCAGAGCTGCTCGATGCTGAAGCCGAAGAAGCTGGCAATCGTCTCCAGCATCTGGTGCGGCGTGAGCGGTCGGTGAGCATCGGCCACGATGTCGGCGAGGAGGCGCTCGGCCAGCGGCGGGCTGACCGGCACGCGATTGAGGCTGGCATAGGCCGAGACGCGGATGAGGGCGCCCTCGAGCTCGCGGATGTTGCTCGTGATGTGGGTGGCGATGAACTCGAGGACGTCGTCAGGCACGGGGCTGCGATCGCGTTCGGCCTTGTTCCGCAGGATCGCCAGGCGGGTCTCGAGGTCGGGCGGTTGGATGTCTGTGATCAGGCCCCAGCGGAAGCGGCCGCGGAGACGGTCCTCGAGCGTGGGAATGGCGTCGGGCATGCGATCCGACGAGATCACCATCTGCTTGTCGGCGCCGTGGAGAGCGTTGAAGGTGTGGAAGAACTCCTCCTGGAGTCCCTCCTTGCCCTCCATGAACTGGATGTCGTCGACCAGCAGCACGTCGACTTCGCGGTAGCGGCGCTTGAACATCACGCCGGAGTTCGTGCGGATGGCGTCGACGTATTCGGACAGGAAGGTTTCCGTGGTGACGTATCGGACCTGGTAGTGGCCGTAATTCTGGGTGACGTAGTGGCCGATGGCGTGGAGCAGGTGGGTCTTGCCGAGCCCAGCCGCGCCGTAGATGAACAGCGGGTTGTACGAGCGCGCCGGCGTCTCGGCGACGCGTTGGGCGGCCGCCAGGGCGAACTGGTTGGAGGCCCCCTTCACGAAGGTCTCGAAGGTGTAGCGGGGGAGGAGGCCGTCGGCCGTGACCGACGGCTCCGACGACTCCTGGCGGGTGTCGAAGGAGGCCCGCGGTGAGAACTCGATGACGGTGTCGTCGTCGGTTCGCCCGGAGCGCACTTCGATCTCCAAATCCAGGGCGGGCTGCCCGATCTCGACGAAGGCGTCGCGCACGATGGGCAGGTAACGACCCTCGATGCGCTCCCGGACGTGCGAGCTCGGAACGGCGAGGACGAGCCGGTCACCGTCGACACGCTCGGCGCGGGCATCCTGGAACGTCGAGAGCCAGACCGCTTCGGAAACCTGCGCTCTGAGAAGCTGGGCCGCTGCTATCCACAGATGATCAGCGTCGCTCACCAGCTTCTCCATGGTTCCTCTTCCCACCGCGTCCACAACGACATCCACACGCTGTGGAAAACATCTGTGACCAGCACGTGTCGATACGCCCCGCAAGGAGGTAGGTCACGCTACCACCGCCTCCTGAGGGGCCTGCAATGGGTCAATTTCCCGCTGACCTGCCGTTCAGCGCGCAGCCAACTGCCCTCCGTGTCCATCGCGGGAGCCGGGTGCTCTTGCCGCGCTCACAGCGCGCGCCTAGCCTGTTCAGTCGGCCCGGCGCGCCGGACGAGTCCGTTCGGTGGCGCCGTCGATGTTCGTTCTGTGCGGCCCAGCCGCAGCGGCCCGACCGGCTCGGGCGGCACCATGTTCCCTCCAGGAGGCAGGGGTGAAGCGCACCTACCAGCCCAACAACCGGCGGCGGTCGAAGCGCCACGGCTTCCGCCACCGGATGTCGACGCGCGCCGGGCGCGCCATCCTGAAGGCTCGCCGTGCCAAGGGTCGCGCCCGGCTGTCGGCCTGATCTGGAGTATCCGTGACCGGGCGGTGTTCGACCGCTTCCGGACCGAGGGCCGGCGGGCGCGCGAAGGCCCGCTGTGGTGCACCTGGATCCCCGACCCTGATGCGGTTCCAGCGCGGGTGGCCTACGCCGTTGGCCGTAACGTCGGAAGCGCCGTGGTGAGGAACCGCTTGCGCCGGCGCCTGCGGGCTCAGTGCGACGCGTCGGCACGCGCCGGCACGCTGCGCGCCGGGTGGTACCTGATCGGCGCCACGCCGGCCGCCGCCCGACTCGACAGCGATGCTCTCGGCGCCAGATTTTCGCAGCTCATGACCCACATCAACGCCGAGACCCGGCCGTGAACCACACCCCTTCCAGCTTGCTGGCGCGGCCGCTTCTCGCGCTCGTCCGGTGGTATCAGGTGGCGCGCGACGGCCGGCCGTCGCCGTGCCGCTTCGTCCCGTCGTGCTCCACGTACGCCGCCGAGGCGCTGCAGACCCACGGCGCCGTGAAGGGGAGCGCCCTTGCGATCGGCCGGCTCTGCCGCTGCCACCCCTGGGGCGGCCACGGCTACGACCCGGTGCCCCAGAAGAAGGCGGCGGGCTGATGTTCCAGCTCATCGACAACGTCCTCGCGTGGTTCTACGGCCTGGTGCCGAACTACGCCATCGCCATCGCCCTGTTGACGTTGGCGATCATGATCCTGCTCACGCCGCTCACGCTGAAGAGCACGAAGTCGATGCTGGAGATGCAGCGTCTCCAGCCCGAGATGCGGCGGCTCCAGGCCCAGTACAAGGGGGATCGCCAGAAGCTCAACGAAGAGATGATGAAGCTCTACAAGGAGCACCAGATCAACCCGCTCGGCGGGTGCCTGCCGCTGCTGCTCCAAGCGCCCGTCTTCATCATCCTCTTCCGGGTCCTCAACCATCTGACACAAGTCTGTACACAGGCCAACATCGACGGCGGGGCGACGCGGTGCCTCAACCCCACCGTGCCGGTGGGGAACTTCGGCGCCAGCTACGTCAGCCATTCGTCCAGTCTGTGGAAGGACCTGGCCAGCGGCGACACGATGATGTCGTTCGGAATCGACCTCTCCAAGAGCGCCCTGAACACGGTGCAGGACAGTTTCGTCAAGGGCCTGCCGTACATCGCCCTGGTGCTCCTCGTGGCGGCCACCAGCTACTACCAGCAGCGGCAGATCTCGACCCGGAACACGAACCAGCCGGCCAACCCGCAGCAGCAGATGTTGCTGAAGGTACTGCCGGCCCTGTTCGCCGTCATCTCTTTCGCCTTCCAGGCCGGCCTCATCGTGTACTTCCTCACGTCGAACCTCTACCGGATCGGCCAGAACGCGTACATCACCCGACGGTTCTTCCGAGAGCGCGGCTCGGCCGGCACGGTGCCGGCCAGTGGCGGTGCCGCGCCCAAGCCGGCGCCGACCAAAGCGGCCAAGCCCCGCCCGGCCCCGGCCAAAGGAGACGGCAACCGGCCCACACCCCAGCGGCCGCGGCCGCGGACGGAGGGCAAGCCGGCCACGCCGCCGGCGGCGCCCAAGGGCAACCCGGTCCGTGGTGCCCGGCCCACGCCACGGCCGACGCCGCGCCCGGCGCCCAAGCCGCCCCCCAAGAAGAAGAAGTGAGGACGATAGATGGAGTGGGTCGAGACCACCGGCCGCACCGTTGAAGAGGCCAAGGAGCTGGCTCTGGATCGGCTCGGCGTGCACGAAGAGGACGCCGAGTTCGAAGTCGTCGACGAGCCCCGCCCCGGCCTCTTCGGCCGCATGCGCGGCGAGGCCCGCGTCCGGGCTCGTGTCCGTCCCAGCCGGCCCCGGCCCAAGGCCGAGCGGCGAGAACGCCGGCGCAAGACGCGCCCCGGCGACACCGACTCGGCGAGTACCGAGGCGAGCACGCCGGACAGGAAGGGAGCGGTGGCCGTGGCCGACGAGAACGAAGACGAGGCGGCATCCGTCGAAATGGGCGCCGCCCGCCAGGCCGAGTGGGACGCCGCGGCGGCCTTCCTGGAAGGACTGGTCGAGGCGCTCGGTGAGAAGGCGGACGTCACCGTCGTGTCCCTCGCCGATGACGAGGCCGAGGTCCAGGTGACGGGGGGCGATCTCGGCGTGCTGATCGGCCCGCGGGGCCAGACGCTGATCGCCGTGCAGGACCTGACCCGACTGGCGGCCCAACGGCGGGTCGCCGACCGCCACGGCCGGCTGCGGATCGACATCGGCGGCTATCGGGAGCGGCGCCGTGACGCCCTGGCCCGGTTCACGGCTCAGGTGGCCGAAGAGGTCCGCACCACGGGTGCCTCCCGGGCGCTCGAGCCCATGTCGTCGATGGACCGCAAGGTGGTCCACGACGCCGCCAACGAGCTGGAGGGCGTGGAGACGGTGTCCGAGGGTGAGGAGCCCTTCCGCCGGGTGGTCATCCGCCCCACCGCCCACGCCTGAGCCCCGAGCCGGTGCCCTGCCGGCTCCGCTGTTCGACATCCTCCAGGAGTCGGCCGATCTCGGCTTCCTCGGACCGGGTCCCGTCGCCGGCCATGTGGAGCACGCCGTTCGGTTCCGTGCCGTCCTCCGGCCGGGCGAGCACCTCCTCGATCTCGGCGCGGGAGGCGGCGTTCCCGGCCTCCCGCTGGCCCTCTTGCTGCCAGCAGCCTCGGTGGTGCTGCTCGATGCGAGCATGCGGCGGACCGACTTCCTCCGGCGGGCCGTGGGGCGGCTCGGTCTCGGGGACCGGGTCTCGGTGCTTACGGCCCGCGCCGAGGTTGCCGGTCACGAGGCCCTCTGGCGGGCGGCGTTCGACGCCGTCGTCGCCCGCAGCTTCGCCGAGCCGGCGATCACGGCCGAGTGTGCGGCGCCGTTCCTGCGCACCGGCGGCCAGCTCGTGGTCAGCGAGCCGCCCGATGCCGGCACGGACCGGTGGCCGGCGGCAGCGCTGGAACTCCTCGGTCTGCGGCGCGAGCCGCCCCCCGAGCACGGGTTTGCGTCGTTCACCCAGGTCGAGGCGTGTCCGGCTCGGTTCGCGCGGCGCCGTCTCCGGCCACCGTTGTTCCACGTGGAACCACCGTCAGGCGTCCATGGTCGGGCGTTTCACGTGGAACAGCCCGGCTGGGATGCGTGACCGACCCTCGACCAACCCAGTAAGGTGCGCCCGCCCAAGAACGCCGGAAGGAGGTGCAGATGGCCCTGCCGGTCAGCGACACGTCCGACGGTGAGTCGCCGTCGCCCCGCCCTCGCCCGCTCCCCCGGCGGCTCGCCGTCGCCAATCAGAAGGGTGGCGTCGGCAAGACCACGACGGCCATCAACCTCGGGGCCGGGCTCGCCGAGCTCGACTACCGGGTGCTGATCATCGATCTCGATCCGCAGGGCAACGCCACCACCGGCGTCGGCGTCAATCCCCGCAACCTCGAAACCTCGATGTACGACGTGGTCATCAATGAAGTGCCGATCGAGAACTGCATCGAGGCCACCTCGTTCCGCAACCTGTTCGTGGCCCCCGCTGCCCTCGACCTGGCCGGTGCCGAGATCGAGCTCGTTCCGGCCTTCAGCCGTGAGCTGCGCCTGCGCCGAGCCCTCGAAGCCGTCGAAGGCGACTACGACTTCGTGCTGATCGACTGCCCGCCGTCGTTGGGACTCCTCACCGTCAACGGCCTGGCCGCCGCTCACGAGGTCCTGGTGCCCATCCAGTGCGAGTACTACGCCCTCGAAGGGCTGGGCCAGCTGCTGCGCAACGTCGAGCTCGTCCGGCGCAGCCTCAACCCGGAGCTCGATGTGAGCACCATCGTCCTCGTCATGTACGACGCCCGCACGAAGCTCGCCGATCAGGTGGTGCAAGAGGTGCGGACCCATTTCGGTGACCGCGTGTGCCGCAACATCGTGCCCCGCACCGTGCGACTGTCCGAAGCGCCGTCCTTCGGCCAGCCGATCATGGCGTTCGATCCAGCGTCGAGGGGAGCGATCGCGTATCGAGAGCTGGCCCGGGAGGTGAGCGGTGGAGCGCCGCAGCGGGCTCGGTAGGGGACTGGCCGCCCTGATTCCCGCCGAAGGCGGCGGGGGATTGACGGCTCTCCAGGAGTTGTCCGTCACCGCCATCGAGCCCAACCCCAACCAGCCCCGGATTCACTTCGACGAGGAAGCCCTCGCCGACCTCGCGGCGTCGATCCGGGAACTCGGCGTCCTGCAGCCGGTTCTCGTGCGCGTGACCGAGCCGGGTCGGTACTGCCTCATCGCCGGCGAGCGGCGCTGGCGGGCGGCCCGCCGGGCCGGGCTCGACACCATTCCTGCCATCGTGCGGGACACCGACGACGTCGGTTCCATCGAGCAGGCGCTCGTGGAGAACCTCCATCGCCAAGACCTCACCGCTCTCGAGGAAGCCGCCGCCTACCAGCAGCTCATCGAGGACTTCCACCTCACCCACGACGAGGTGGCCACCCGAGTCGGCAAGAGCCGGGTGGCAGTCACCAACACCCTGCGCCTCCTGCAGCTGCCGCCGGCGATCCAGCACCTGCTGGGCGACGGCCGGCTCACCGCCGGCCACGCCCGGGCGTTGCTCGGAACCCCGGATCGAGGGTTCCAGGAGTCCTTGGCCAAGCGCGCCGCCGCCGATCACCTCTCGGTGCGGGCCGTCGAGGAAGCCGTTCGCGCCCACAGCACGGGTCGGGACCGCGCCGATGGAGGCAGCTCGACCAGCGCCGGCACCGGGGCGCTCCGCCCGCGCCTGCGCCCGCCGGGTCTGCTCGAGCTCGAGGAGCTGCTGTCGGACTACCTCGATACGAGAGTGAGCGTCACGATGGGAGCCAACCGGGGCAAGCTGGTGGTCGAGTTCGCGACGCTCGAGGACCTCGAGCGGATTTACCGGCTCATCACCGAGGCACCCGACAGCCGGTAAACCCTCATCCTTCAACGTCACTCGGCCGGGAAGTGGAGCGTTAGGTCTTCCACAGGTTGGGCCGCTCGACCTACTCTTCACGGTCCGATTCCCCACATCGTGTGTGCAACTCTGTGGATAACTTGCCTCGATGTGACCTGCGTCACGGTCAAGGCGGGCAAGTTTGCACGCTCCGTGGCGGTGGGAGCACGCAGCGTTAATACGCACACTCTCAACCACGCTCGTGCGCCTGTTCGCACACTCTCGACCACCCGCCGTCGCAGTAGGGCACGCCGCGCCACGAATCCCGCCCGTGGCGCCCGTTGGTGCGAAATTCGCCCCGTTCGCCGACACAAGCGAGGCACGTCCGCTGGCCCGGCCCCGGCTGGTTGGCGCCGCGATGAGTCCCGCCCGGGGCGCCCGTTGTCGCGGCATTCGCGACATCGGGCGACACGAAGGGGGTGGCGGGGCGGGCCGCTCCAGCCGCAGACCGGCGGGCGGGATGCCGATGCAACAGCCGGCGACACCGACGAGCGTCAGCTGACGGGGGCCGGCTGGAGGCGGTCCCTGGTGCGGGAAGCTCGTCAGCCGGGGCGGCCGGGAACCCCAGCCTGCCGCCTGACCTAGGCGACCGGCGTCTCGACCCAGCACGTGAGGGCCGACACCACGGCGACCACGACCCGCGGGGTGGCTTTCACGACGTCGGCCACCGGCCCGAGCTCGCACAGCACGGCCGGCATGCGGGTCTCCCGGAGCACGGCGAGGCGCATGCCCTGGGGCCCGCCGGGTGCGAGCGGCGCCACCCGTCCCACGCGCTCGTGGAGCAGCTCGGCCAGGTGGCGGCCGCCGATGGACTCGAACCCGGGAACGGCGTAGTAGGCGACCGACACCAGCCCGTCGGTCGGTGCCAGCCCGAGGTAGACGTCGGCGACGAAGTGGTTGGCCGCCTGGGCCTGCGCCGACCCATCGGGCTCGTCGAGCGTCATCACTGTGGCCCCCGCCTGGCGGAGGGCCTTGGCCACCGCCCGGGAGACGACGCCCAGGCTGCCGAGCTGGCCGACGACCATCCTTCGCCCGGCCAACGTCCGGGGGGCGTGGCGCAGCTGCTCCTCCTCGCGCACGCTGGCGATGGGTGGCCCGGCCACCCGCTCGCCGAGGCGATGGAGGGCATGCACCGTCTCGTAGCCACAGATGCCGTCGGGATGGAGCCCCACGTTGCGCTGGAACTCCCTGAGAGCGTGCTCGGCCCGCGGGCCGAAGATGCCGTCGACGCGCCCGGCGTCGAAGCCGAGCCGGCCGAGGCGGCGTTGGAGCTCGGCGACGTCGTCACCGCGCAGGTTGGGCGAGCGGTGGTAGAGCAGGCGATCGCCCAGGAACCAGCTGGCCTCCACGAGAGCGGACCACGTCTGCTCGTCGCAGCGGCCGTCGGCCCGCAGCCCCCGGACGTCCTGAAAGGCGCGAACGGCCGCTTCCGTGTGGGCGCAGTACTGGCCCGGCTCCACCGGACCGGGAGCGACACCGGCCGCGCTCAGCCGGCGTTGGAGATCTCGAACAGCTTCGCCTTCGTCGCCCCGCGTCAGCGGGAGCCGGTCGGCAGGAATTCGTTCAGCTCCTCGAGCAACTGGCTCTTGCCCTTGGCGCCGATCAGCCGCTTGCGCAGTTCACCGTCGGAGAACACGAGGAGCGTGGGGATGCTCATGACGTCGTAGCGTCGGGCCAGGTCGGGGTGATCATCGACGTTCAGCTTGGCGATGGTGACCTTGCCGTCCTGCTCGACGGCGATCTCCTCGAGGATCGGGGCGATGAGCTTGCACGGCCCGCACCACTCGGCCCAGAAGTCGACGACGACCGCACCGCTGGCCGACTGCACGGCCTCGTCGAACGTGGCGGCGGTGAGCGTCAAGATGCTGTTGACCATGGATACGGTCCTTTCGGAGAATCGATCGTACTGGTGTAACCACGCGCGCGGGGGTTTGCATTCCTGGCGCCTCGTCGCGCCGGAAGTGGTCTACCCGTGTCGGACGGCTTCGAGCCAACGCTCGGCGTCGATGGCCGCCATGCAGCCTGACCCCGCCGCGGTGACGGCCTGGCGGTAGGTGTGATCCTGGACGTCGCCGCAGGCGAACACGCCGTCGACGTTGGTGTAGGTGGAGCCCGGCTTGGTGATGAGGTAGCCGTTCTCGTCCATGTCGAGCACGCCGCGGAACAAGTCGGTGTTCGGCCGGTGACCGATAGCGACGAACAGACCTCCGACCCCGAGCGTCGACTCTTCGCCGGTCTTCACGTGGCGGACGCGTGCCCCGCTGAGCTTGGTGTCGCCCTCGAGGTCGACGACGACGTGGTCCCACAGGAAGGCGATTCGGTCGTTGGCGAAGGCCCGGTCCTGCATGATCTTGGACGCCCGCAGGGTGTCGCGGCGGTGGATGATGGTGACCTTGGTGGCGAACTTGGTGAGGAAGATGGCTTCTTCCAGCGCCGAATCGCCGCCACCTACGACGGCGATCTCGTCCCCCCGGAAGAAGAAGCCGTCGCAGGTGGCGCACGTGGACAACCCGTGCCCGAGGAGCCTCGTCTCGGCCTCGAGGCCGAGCATGAGGGACTGGGCGCCGGTCGAGACGATGACGGCGTCGGCGGTGTACTCCTCGTCGCCGACCCACACCCGCTGGGGACGGGTCGAGACGTCGACCTTCGTCGCCTTCGCGGTGAGCATGGTGGCGCCGAAGCGGGCCGCCTGGTCGCGGAAGCGGACCATGAGCTCGGGGCCCAGGATTCCGTCCGGGAAGCCGGGATAGTTCTCGACGTCGGTGGTGAGCATCAGCTGGCCACCGGGCTGGTCGGAGGTGGACGACGGCTCACCCTCGATGACGAGGGGAGCCAGATTGGCGCGGGCGGCGTAGACGGCCGCGGTGAGGCCGGCCGGGCCCGAGCCGATGATCACGACGTCGTGGTGGTTGGTCATGCCGCCGCCTCGGCGATGCGTCGCCGCATGATCAGGAGCACGAGGCCGACGACGCTGAACACGGTGCCGACGATGAGCTCGGCGATCCAGGCTTCCCCGGTGAGGGCGGTGAGGAGGCGGATGGTGAGGATGGCCAGCAGAACGGCCGCGGCGACGGCGAGGATGCCGGCCAGCAGGCCGTACACCACGGCCCGGCCGACGAGGAGGATGGGCCGCGTCGTGCGGTCCCGTACGGTGAGGACGACGCGTTCGATGCTGTCGGCGGTGCGAGTCGCCCAGTCACCGTCCGGCGTCGGATCAGACATGGCCGCAGCCTACCGGTGGGTGTCGGGTCCGTGATCGGAGGGGCGTCACGCCAGCGGGACCACGACGAGCGTCCGGCAATCGGTATCGGCCACGACCGTGGCGGCTCCGTTGCCCACGAAGACCAAGGCCGTCGTGCCCTGCCACGTCACGGTGCCGATCAGAGTGGCCGACGGGATGGTGCAGGCATCGGGACGGGGCGCGACCGGCTGCGCTTGCGCCGCCGTCGGGCCGGTCCCGTTGACGAGCGCCCGCAATGCGGCGGCGTCGTCGGCGGCGCCGAGGTACGGCGGCTGCGTCGCGGCCGCTGCCGCCGCACCGGCCGTGGTGGTGGCGCCGCCACCGGCGGCCGTCGTGGCACTGGCGGCGGTCGTGGGTGTGGCG
>JBKOXV010000060.1:0-3726 GCA_046725105.1 bacterium
GACCACGGCACCCGCACCCGCGCACCGCCGTTGATGAAAGTGACGGCGGTGCCGCCGGTATCAGCGGCGCGCTGGAGGCGGGTGGTGATGGGAGTGGACATCGGTCGGGGCGACCTCGGGAGCCGGAAGTAGACGTTTGGACCAGTCAAGCAGAAACTAGGTTTCACAGGTATGCCTCCGACCGAGCCGCCCGACGACACGCCGAAGTTCCGCTATTCGGCTGCCCTCGCCGGCGAGATCGAGGCGCATTGGCAGGACGTGTGGGACCGGGAGCGCACCTTCGAGGCGCCCAACCCGGCCGGACCGCTGGCCGAGCCGCAGAAAGTGGCCGGCCGCCCGAAGCTGTTCGTGATGGATATGTTCCCGTACCCGTCCGGAGCGGGATTACACGTGGGACACCCCCTGGGGTTCATCGCCACCGACGTGTACGGCCGCTTCAAGCGCATGATGGGTTTCAACGTGCTGCACACCATGGGCTTCGACGCCTTCGGGTTGCCGGCCGAGCAGCACGCCGTACAGACCGGGGTCCACCCGCGCATCAACACCGAGCAGAACATCGCCACCTATCGGCGCCAGCTGCACCGCCTCGGCCTGGCCCATGACGCCCGGCGCAGCATCGCCACCACCGACGTCTCGTACTACCGGTGGACGCAGTGGATCTTCCTACAGATCTTCAACTCGTGGTACGACACCGGGGCGAACCGGGCCCGCCCCATCGCCGACCTGGTGGCGGATTTCGAGTCGGGCCGGCGGCCCACGCCCCACGGCCGTCCGTGGGCCGAGTTGAGCGCGGTCGGGCGGCGCCAGGTCGTCGACGCCCACCGCCTCGCCTACCGCAGCAGCGCGCCTGTCAACTGGTGCCCTGGCCTGGGCACGGTGCTGGCCAACGAAGAGATCACCCCGGACGGCCGCAGCGACATCGGCAACTTCCCGGTGTTCCGCCGCAACCTCAACCAGTGGATGCTGCGCATCACCGCCTACGCCGATCGGCTGATCGACGACCTCGACCGGCTGGACTGGCCGGAGCCGATCAAGGTGATGCAGCGCAACTGGATCGGCCGTTCCGAAGGTGCGTACATCGACTTCCCGATCGACGGGCGCCACGACCGCCTGCACGTGTTCACGACGCGGCCCGACACGGTTTTCGGGGCCACGTACATGGTGCTCGCGCCGGAGCACCCGCTGGTCGACGAGCTGGCCCCGGGAGACGCCGACGTGGCCGCGTACCGACGGCAGATCGTCGCCGAGTCGGACGTCGAGCGCCAGATCGAGAGCCGCGAGAAGACCGGCGTGTTCATCGGCGCCTACTCCATCAACCCGGTCACGGGTGAGCGCATCCCGATCTACATCGCCGACTACGTGCTGATGGGCTACGGCACCGGCGCCATCATGGCCGTGCCCGGCCAGGACCAGCGCGACTGGGACTTCGCCGTCGCCTTCGGGCTGCCCATCGTGCGCACCGTCCAGCCGCCGGACGGCTTCGAGGGCGAGGCGTACACCGGCGAGGGGCCGGCCATCAACAGCGGCTTCCTCGACGGACTCGGCGTCGACGACGCCAAGGGTGCCATCATCGCCTGGCTCACCGAGAACGGCTACGGCGAAGGCACCGTCAACTACAAGCTGCGCGACTGGCTGTTCTCCCGCCAGCGCTACTGGGGCGAGCCGTTCCCCATCGTCTACGACGAGTCAGGGCTGCCCGTCGCGCTACCCGACGACCAGCTGCCCGTCGTGCTGCCCGACGTCGACGACTATTCGCCGCAGACGTTCGACCCCGACGACGAGACATCGGAGCCGGTGCCGCCGCTGGCGCGGGCCGAGCACTGGCTGAACGTCACGCTCGACCTGGGCGACGGGCCCACGCGCTACGTCCGCGAGGCCAACACGATGCCGCAGTGGGCGGGGTCGTGCTGGTACGAGCTGCGCTACCTCGATCCCACCAACGAGAACGAGCTCGTCGATCCGGAGGTCGAGCGCTACTGGATGGGCCCGAAGGAGCCGGGCGACGTCGGCGGTGTCGACCTGTACGTGGGCGGCGTCGAGCACGCCGTGCTGCACCTGCTGTACGCCCGCTTCTGGCACAAGGTCCTGTTCGACCTGGGATGGGTCTCGTCCGAGGAGCCGTTCCACCGACTGTTCAACCAGGGTTACATCCTCGCCGACGCGTTCACCGACGAGCGGGGCATGTACGTGCCGGCCGACGAAGTGCGCCAGGTCGACGGCCACTTCGAGTGGAACGGCCGGCCCGTCACCCGCGAGCACGGGAAGATGGGCAAGAGCCTGAAGAACTCCGTGACGCCCGACCTCCTCTACGAGGAGTACGGCGCCGACACCATGCGCCTGTACGAGATGTCGATGGGCCCGCTGGAGCAGTCGCGGCCGTGGGAGACGCGCGCCGTCGTCGGCATGTACCGCTTCCTGCAGAGGCTCTGGCGCAACCTGCTCGACGAGCACACCGGCTCGTCGCGCGTCCTCGAGAGCCGAGCCGACGACGCCACCCGCCGCCTGCTGCACCGCACCATCGCCGCCGTGCGGGCCGACATGGACAGCCTGCGCTTCAACACCGCCATCGCCCGGCTCATCGAGCTGAACAACCACCTGGTCGGGCTGAGAGAGGGCGTGCCCCGCGAGGTCGCCGAGCCGCTGGTGCTGATGGTGGCGCCGTTGGCCCCCCACATCGCCGAGGAGCTGTGGTCGCGCCTCGGCCACGATCGCACGCTGGCCTACGAGGCGTTTCCCGAGGCCGATCCGGCCCTGTTGGTCGACGACACGGTCGAATACCCGGTGCAGGTCAACGGCAAGGTGCGATCGCGCATCGTCGTACCGGCCGGCGCACCGCCGGCCGAGGTCGAGGCGGCTGCCCTGGCCGACGCCAAGGTAGCGGCGGCGGTCGGCGGAGCCGCGCCGAAACGCGTCATCGTCGTGCCCGGCCGCCTCGTGAACGTCGTCGTCTGACCGGCGCGGCCTCAGTCCTTGCGGCCGGTGACGGCCAGGCCCACGCCGAGCCCGATCATGACGGCGCCACTGGCCCCGCCGATGGCGGCCAACCGGCGGGGCGAGCGGCCCAGCCAGGCGCGGGCCGTACCGGCGGCCAGGCCCCACGCGCTGTCCGACACGAGGGCGATGGCCACGAAGATGAGGCCGAGCAGCAGCATCTGGAGGGCGGCGGGACCACGGGACGGGTCGACGAACTGGGGCAGGATGGCGGCGAAGAACACGAGCGACTTGGGGTTGGAGACGCCGACCACGAAGCCCTCGCGCACGATGCGCATCGCAGTGCGCGGCTCGGTGACAGCGTCCACCACGTCGGCCAGCGTGTGGCGCCGCCGGATGGCCCGGACGCCGAGCAGGACGAGGTAGGCCGCGCCGACCAGCTTCAGGACCGTGAACACGGCCACCGAGCGGGCCAGCACGGCACCGGCGCCGACGGCGACGAGCACGATCTGGGTGTACTCGCCGGCGGCGTTGCCCACGACGGTGGCGAGGGCGGCCCGGCGGCCGAGTGCCATGCCCCGCCCCACCACGAACAGAACGCTCGGTCCCGGGATGACGATCAGCGCGAAGGCGGCGGCCGTGAACGTGAGGAGGCGGTCGGCGGCGAGCACGGCGGCAACGTAGCCAACGGGCCGGGCGCCGGCCCCCGAGATTTGCCCCGCTCTGCGCCTGTGGCGCCCGTTGGGGCGGATTTCGCCCCAACGGGCGCCCGTGGCGGACCGGACCCGGCTCCGC
>JBKOXV010000059.1:0-9753 GCA_046725105.1 bacterium
ATCGGCGGGCGCGGTGATCGACGGCAACATCGGACGCCGAGCACGTCAGAGCAGACGGCTGTCGCGTTCACGATGTCGAACACCGACACCCCGCAGTTGGCCGATGGGACTGTGGGGGAGTGGGCCTCGTCGTCTCCGTCCCGAGGCTGGCCGCTGACAGGCACGCGTTACCCGCGGAGCTGTGTCATCGGCGACGTGACGTCTACGGTCGCGTCGATGAAGGTCGGGGTGCTCCAGTTTTTCAGCTGGCCGGAGCGGCGCGTACCGCTCCAACGCGTCTACGAGCGGGCGCTGGAGCGTATTGTCGTCATGGACCGAGCCGTCTACGACGCCGTGTGGTTGGCAGAGCATCACTTCACGACCTACAGCGTGTGCCCCTCGGTTCACTTGATGGCGCTCGAGGCCGCGCATCGCACGGAGCGGCTCCGCATCGGGACGGCAGTGTCGCTGGCGGCGTTGTACCACCCGTTGCGATTGGCCGAGGAGGTGGCGCTTCTCGACGTGCTCACGGACGGGCGGCTGAACTGGGGCGCCGGCCGTGGATTCGAGCGGGCCGAGTTCGAAGCCTTCGGAGTACCCCTCGACGAGACGGTATCCCGGTTCCGAGAGGCGGTGGAGGTCGTGCTCGCGGCGTGGGCCAGCGATCGGTTGACGTTCCACGGAAAGTACTGGGACTTCGACCACGTTGAGGTGCTCCCCAAGCCGGTGCAGCGGCCTCATCCGCCGACATGGGTAGCGGCCACATCGTTCGATGCGGTCAGCTGGGCGGCGTCGATGGGTTACTCGATCCTGATGGACCCGCACGCGTCGTTTGTCGAGATCGCGGCCAAATATGACCACTACCTCGCCGAGCTGGCGGCCCACGGCTTTGCCGCTCCGAGCGACACTCCGATGGCACGCCTGGTGGCCGTGGCCGAGACCGACGAGGAGGCCGAGCGCGTGGCGCGGGCGGGAGCGGCGTGGACGATCGGGGCGTATGCCCACGACGCCCGCTCGAGCGTCGGGATTCCCGTCGACATGACGTCGCCATCCGGCGACGACGTCGCCACGCGCATCGAGGGTTATGTCCGTGACCGCATCGTGTGGGGCTCAGCCTCGCGGGTGCGCGACGAACTCGCGCGTCTGACCGAGGCGATGCGCCTCCACTACTTGATGATCGCCCCGTTGTCGCATGAGTCATTCCTCCGCTTCACCGACGACGTGCTTGGTCATCTCAGATGACGGTCGGTACCTCGTTTCCACAGCCGCATCATCGGTTGCGCCCCGCCGTCTGCCGACCGTCTCAACAGCTTGATGGGTGCGTCAAGCGGTGGTTCGCCGGAGGGTCTGGATCGGACGTCGAGGGGAGTGCCACGCGAGCCGCCAATCCAACCTGTCCAAGAGCCTCACTGACGCCGACAGCCCGCCCGACCTGTGCGAGTTCTTCAGCATGAACCGGTTCGACGCCGCTCACGATCCCAACCAATGGCCTGGCGAGCCAGCGAACACGGGCGGCGCGTGGAAGACGTATACGGCGCCCTGGAAGACTCGCCGCCACCCTCATGCGGATCTTCGCCTGGGGGTGACGATGACAACACCTACACGCGTCCGGTTTGCACCTTGAAGATTGCATCGGACGCGACGGGTTCTCTGGCGTGGCGACACGTCGGTCGGGGCTCAGGTCCTGCCAGGCCCCTGCCTGCGTCGTGCCGATCTCGTAGCCGTCCGCGTACCGCCGACTCTGGCGGGATTCGCCAGCCGTGCCGCACCGATAACGGTTTCAGTCGAGATGAGCGGCCCGGGCGTAGCGGGCGGCGAGCTCGCGGAGCTTCTCTACGAGCTCTGGCGGGTCGTCGACCCGGAAGTCGACATCGAGCAGACCTAGGTGCGTGGCCAGTGTGGCCAGGTCGGCGGCGCCTGTGGTGAACGTGCAGGTGTGCTCGTCGACGGGTTCTATCACGCCAGCGGACGGCGGGAGTCGGGCGAGGAGCTGCGAGGCGGGTGCCAAGACAGTGACGGTGGCGTGATGGTTCCACGCCGCCGCTGATGCGCCGCCGGAGACGTAGGTGGCGACGTCGTCGACCGATGGGCGTCGGGGCCTGAATCTGGGGCCGGCGGGCGGGTTCGGTGTCATGCGGTCGACGCGGTACGTACGCCAGTCCTTGCGTGCCGTGTCGTAGGCGAACAGGTACCAGCGTCGTCCCCAGTTGACGAGGCGGTGGGGCTCGACGACCCGCCGGCTGCTCCTGTCGCTCTCGTGGGTGCGGTAGTCGAAGCGAAGGATCTCGTGGTCGCGGCACGCCGCGGAGATGAGGGCGAGCACGTCCGGGTCCATCGCCGGCGGCGGGGCGTCGGCGCGAACCTCGACCACCGCGCCGCGCAGCGCCTCGGCTCGGCGTCGCAACGCCGGCGGCATCACCTGTTCCAGCTTGGCGAGGGCGCGTTGCGCGTTCTCGTGCATGCCCGCGATGCTGCCGGTCTGCGTGGTCAGCAGGCTCGCTGTGATGGCGATGACGTCGGCATCGTCGAGCAGCAGCGGCGGCATCCTCGTGCCGGCGGCGAGCCGGTAGCCGCCGGCCGAACCGCGTAGGCCGTCGACGCGATAGCCGAGCATCCGCAGCCGTTCGACGTCGTTGCGCACGGTACGGGTCGTCACACCCAGCCGGTCGGCGAGCTCTGCGCCGCTCCACGCCCGCGGCATCTGGAACAGGGCGAGCAGATCGAGGAGCCGTTGGGCCGTTGCTGCCACGCACCTGAGCATGCCCGATCTTTAGGAACGAAACATGCCTCATTGTCTCCTACCGTAATCTCGATGACGACCGACGCCACCTCCGACACCACCATCACCCCGTTCCACATCGACATCCCGCAGGCCGACGTGGACGACCTGCTGTCCCGGCTCGAGCGGACCCGCTTCGCCAACGAGCTCCCGCCCTCCGAGCTGGAGGGCCTGCCAGTCGGCGGCATCGTCCAGCCCGGCTGGCAGTACGGCGTGCCCGGCGGCTACGTCCGCGACCTCGTCGACCGCTGGCGCCGCGAGTTCGACTGGCGGGCAGTCGAGGCCAAGCTCAACGGCCACCCGCACTTCACGACGACGATCGACGGCCAGAACATCCACTTCGTGCACGTGCAGTCGCCGCAACCGGACGCCACGCCGCTGATCCTCACCCACGGCTGGCCGAACACGTTCGTCGAGTACGTCGAGCTCGTCGGCCCGCTCACCGATCCCCGTGCCCACGGCGGCGACCCGGCCAACTCCTTCCACGTCGTGATCCCCGACATTCCCGGCTTCGGGTTCTCCGGCCCGACCCACGAGCGGGGCTGGGACGCCACGCGGGTCGCCACGGCCCTCGCCGAGCTGATGCGCCGCCTCGGCTACGAGCGCTACGGCATCCACGGCAACGACGCCGGCGCGATCGTCGCCCCGATTCTCGGACGCGTCGACTCCGACCACGTGATCGGCGTGCACGTCACCCAGATCTTCTCGTTCCCGAGCGGCGACCCCGCCGAGTTCGAGGGGCTGCCCGACACCGATCTCGAGTACCTCCAGTTCGTCCAGGGCTTCATGGAGCGGGCGATCCACGACAGCGGTCAGCGGGCGCAGCCCCAGACGATCGCCCACGCTCTCGCCGATTCACCGACCGGCCAGCTCGCCTGGATCGCGCAGCTGCTCGCCGGACGGGACCCCGACGTGATCCTCACCAACGCGTCGATCTACTGGTTCACGAACACAGGCGCCTCGTCAGCTCGCTTCTACTACGAGAACCATCACGCCGAGCGGCCGCGCGGGCCGACGGTGGTGCCGATCGGTCTGGCCAGCTTCGCCTTCGACATGAAGACCGTGCGCCGCTTCGCCGAGCGCGACCACCAGAACATCGTCTCCTGGAACGTGTACGACCGGGGCAGCCACTGGGCCGCTCACGACGCGCCCGACCTGCTGATCGGCGACATCCGGGAGTTCTTCGCCTCGCTCGGTTGAACCCCATCGTCCAGAGTCGCCTACTGCGCCAGCGGCTACCGCTCGTGCATCGCCGCCAGCGTCCTGGCCGACGCGGGTTCGCCGACGTGTCGGACCTGCTCGGCGGCGACGAGGGTGCTACCACCACCGTGAGATAGGGGCCTGCTCCCTTCGCAGGAGCCGGCCGCTCGCCCATACTTCTCGTGGTGGGCGTGGCGCGGTATTGGCTTGGCAATGAACTGCGCCGCCGGTGGCGGACGTGGGTGCTCCTCGCCGTGCTCGTCGGAGCTGGGACCGCCACGGTCCTGGCACTGGTGGCCGGGGCCCGCCGCACCGACAGCGCGCTCGATCGACTCCATCGCGCCTTCTCGGCGGACGACGGTGTCATCGGCGGCCCAGCCGTCGGCACAGATCGATTGGACGTCGAACGCATCGCCGCCGTCCCTGGCATCCGGTCCGTGACCCACCACGCCGAGCTGATCGCGTCCGCTGTCGCGACCGGCCCCGACGACGACGACCTGCTGACCGACTACCTCAGCCCGGAGGTGGCCGACATCAATGGGTCCGGGCGCGCCGACGGGCGGCTGGTTCGGGGCCGGCGCGCCGATCCGGCCAACCCCCACGAGGCCGTGGTGCACTTCACCGTGGCCGAGACCCTCGGCCTCGACGTGGGCGACCGGTTCACGCTGTATCTCGCCAACCACGAGCAGTACGAGCAGCTCCAGGCCGATGCGTTGGCGCAGCTCGCCCGCGTCGGCACGCCGTTGGAGGTCACGATCGTGGGCGTCGACGCCGTCGCCGAGGAGTTCCCGCCGCGCGAGCGCGGCGCCGGCGCCGGCCGGGTACAGCTCACGCCGGCCCTGCTGCCGCTGCTCCCGCCCGACATCGAGGTGTTCGACCTCGTGCTGTTCACGCGGGCGGACGGGGCGTCGACTCAGCAGATCCGCAGCGATCTCCTCGCCCTCGGAATCGATGGCAGCCAGCTTTACGACGAGGCGAGCGTGGCCGGTCCGCTCGACGGAACCCGTCGGGCGATACACGTGCAGGCCGTTGGTCTGCTGCTGCTGGCCGGCGTGCTCGCCTTCAGCCTCATCATCGTCCTGGGCCAGGCGCTGAGCCGGCTCAGCTCGTCGATGGATGCCGATCTGGCGGCGCTACGGGCGTTGGGCGCCACGCCCGCCGACCTCCTGACGATCGCCGTCGTCCGCACGGCGCTCATCGCCACCGCCGGAGCGGTGATCGGCGCCCTGACCGCCGTGGCGGCATCCGGCCTGTTCCCTATGGGCCTGGCCCGGATCGCTGAGATCGATCCCGGCGTCGAGGTGAACGTGGCGGTTCCCCTGTTGGGTTCGCTCGCCGCCGTCGCCTTGCTGACGATGCTCACCGTGCCGGCGGCTATCGCCGCCATCCGTCGCGTGGGTGGGCGACGTCAGCAGCCGACCGGTGCCTCCGTCCTCTCGCGGGCGACGGCGCGCGGTGGGCTACCGGCGTCCGGCGTGCAGGGCGTGCGGCTGGCGCTCGAACGAGGCCGAGGCCGCGACGCCGTCCCGGTGGGAACGACGTTGTGCGGGACGGCCGTCGCCGTGGCGACCGTGGTGGGCCTGCTGACGTACGCGGCCGGCCAGGGCCACCTCCAGGAGACACCACGCCAGTACGGCTGGAACTGGGACCTCGTGGTCGGCGACGGGTTCAACGAGCTGCCGCCCGACAAGCCCGAGCTGGCGGCGAGCCATTCGGGCGTGACCGCCTACGCCACGGGCACGATGCGGGCCGCCACGGTGGCCGGCCGACCCGTCTCGCTGTATGCCCTGACGCCGATCCTCGGCGAGCTGGAGCCCACCGTCCTGCAGGGACGCGCCCCTCGTTACGACGACGAGGTGCTGCTCGCCAGTGACACCATGGCCGAGGCCGACGCTCGGCTCGGCGGCGCGATCGAGATCAGCGTGCCGGCCGTCGAGGGCGCGCCCGGCCGCACCAGCGAGTACCGCATCGTCGGCCGTGGTGTGCTGCCCGAGTACAACGGCATGGCCTCGGCCCGCCTGGGCGAAGGCGTGGCGATGACGATGGCCGGCTACCAACGGCTGTCACCGGGTGCGGTGCCCGACGTGTTGTGGGTGAACGTCGCCGACGGGCCGGACGGCGCCGACGCCGTGGCCGCGTTCCGAGACGCCGGCGGCTCGTTGGCCATGAAGCCGGCCGAGGTCGCGAACTTCGGTCGCGTGGCGTGGCTGCCAGGCGTGTTGACGGCGGTGGTGGCGGTGCTCGCCGGCGCCCTCGTGGTGCACCTGCTCGTCGAGACGATCCGCCTGCGCCGACGCGAGCTCGCCCTGCTGAAGGCGCTTGGCTTCGGTCCTCGCGAGGTCCGCGCGACAGTGGCGTGGCAGGCGGGCACCACCGTGGCCGTCGCCGTCGCGCCCGGTCTGGTGGTGGGCGTGGTTGTCGGCCGGTGGCTGTGGACGCGTTACGCCGACTCGCTGGGCGTGGCACCCGAGCCCGTCATCCCGTGGTTGTGGGTCGGTGTCGTGGTGCTCGGCGCCTTCGTGCTCGCGCAAGCGGTAGCGACGCCGCTCGGGCTTGCCGCCGGGCGGGTCCGAGCGGCGGTAGCGCTGCGGACCGACTGACCGGCTCCGCCGGTAGCACGACGAGGTCGTCGCAAAGGATCGCCTCGCGTCGAACGTCGCGCGGCAGCTCGGGCGGGCGCCGGCCGGCGACCGTGAGCATGGTGGCGGCATCGACCGCCGCCACTCTTCCCGCCGATACGCTCGGGGCGTGCGACGACGTCGGGCGCAGAGGCCCGAGTGGACCAACCATGACGTGAGCGACCCCGGAGTCACGCTCTTCAGGGCGCTCGTGTATGCCCTGCCGGCAGTCGTCGTCGGTGTCGCCGCTGGCGTCCTTTTGATCCGGAGGTCCCGTCGACGGCCGTAGCGGGAGCGGACCGGTGAGTAGCGGGATCGGGTAGCGCACGAACGTGCCCTCCACCTCCTCGAGCGCCTGCCGATAGACGTCCGCGACTCGTACCTTTGCGTCGTCGACCGATCGGCGCGAAGCACCGGCGACGATTTCATCGAGATCTGACGCAGCTCGCTGGCGATGCCGTCGTTGGCGACGTACACGCGCGTCTGGGGGTAAGAGAGCGCCAAGACCCGCTCGGCGATCAGCCGGGTCGAGATCGTCGCGACACCCGGATGAGGCCGCTACGGCGTCGATCAGACCGTGACGGTTGGAGCTGACGAGATTCGTCATCCTGCGAGGCGAGGCGTCCCGAACCCAACCTACCCCGCGAGCGCGCTACAGGGCGGACCGATGTACAGTCGCATCACCACAGCGGCCGGCACCAATGTGGTGGGACCAACTCCAGACCTTGGTCGGTACCAACTCTTGTCTCGTCCGAGACAGAGAAACTGTCACAAGGAGTGGAGATGGCGGTCGACCTGCAAGCCCCTGTGGTCGCTCATGGTCGTGCGGAAACCGATGAGCTGCCAATCCAGTTGCCTCCCGAACCGGCGTCCGGCGCCGAACGGGCCCTGACCGTCGTGTTCATCGTGATGCCGCTGCTTGCACTGGCCTACGGCGTCGTCCGTTGGTGGGGCCACGGCATCGGCGCCCGGGACGTGATCCTCGCCGCGACCTTCTACGTCGTCGTCGGGCACGGGGTGACGATCGGGTTCCACCGGCTCCTCACCCACCGGAGCTTCGCCGCCATCCGGCCGTTGAAGATCGCCCTGGGCATCCTGGGCTCGATGGCGTTCGAGGGCGGGCCGCTCGGATGGGTGGCCGATCATCGTCGCCACCACGCCCTGTCCGATCGTCCGGGTGACCCCCACTCGCCTCACGGCCACGGCCCCGGCCTCGGCGGCCAGATCCGCGGCCTGTGGCACGCCCATGTGGGCTGGCTCGTGCACCACACTCCCACGTCGTGGCGGCGCTATGCAGGGGACCTGCTGAAGGACCGCGACCTCGTCATCGTCAACCGGCTCTTCCCGGTCTGGTGTGTGGCCTCCCTGGCCCTGCCGTTCGCCGTGGGCTGGCTCTTCGGGGGCGTGGCCGGCGGCCTCACGGGCCTGCTCTGGGCCGGTGGCGTGCGGATCTTCCTGCTCCACCACGTGACGTGGAGCATCAACTCGATCTGTCACACCTTCGGGCGTCGACCGTTCGTCACGACCGACAAGAGCACGAACGTCCGCGCTCTCGCTCTCGTCAGCTTCGGCGAATCGTGGCATAACGGGCACCACGCCTTCCCTCGGTCCGCCCGCCACGGGATCCTTCGCCATCAGTACGATTCGTCGGCTCGCCTCATCGGGATCTTCGAGCGTCTGGGCTGGGCGAAGGACGTCCACTGGGCGTGTGTCGGTCAGCGGTAGCCGGCGGGGCGGCGCCCAACAGCTCGAGGATCAGCCGCTCGAGGACGCCGGCGAAGTCCGGCCCGAAGCCGGCCTCGCCGTGACCGAAGTCCGGCAGCACGACGAGGCGGCGCGGCGAGCGGAGCCTCTCGTGCAGCGCCTTGGCATCGCTCAGCGGAACGTACCGGTCGCGGCCGCCGTGAATGATGGCGACGGGCGCGGCGATCGCCGATGCCAGCTCGATCGGCGGCACCGACACCGGGGCGAATGGATCCACCCGCGTGCCGTGGCGAGCCAGGAGGCGGCGCCCCCGGTCGCTGCGCACGAGGCGACCGAGCATGCGCGCCCTGGGCATCCTCGGAATGGTCGCGAAGGCGGGGCTACTGATGGCGACCACCGCATCGACCGTCCCGCCCAGGCCGACGTGGCGCAGCGCCACGAACGCCCCCATCGAGGCTCCGACGGTGACGACCCGTGCGTGACGGGGTCGAGCGACGGCGACCACAGCCTCGAGGTCGTAGACCTCGCGTTCGCCATAGGTGGAGCGGCCGGCGCTGGCGCCGTGGCCGCGAAAGTCGGCTGTGTACACGGCGAATTCGCGTTCGGCAAGGGCGCTGACCAGCTCGACAACCCGGCGATTCCGTTGCGACCCGGTGAACCCGTGGCCGAAGACGACGGCCACCGGCGCGTCAGGCGGCCCGTAGGCGAGTGCGCTCAGAGCCACGCCGTCGGCGGTGATGAGGTCGAGGGCGGTGGCGCCGGCCACGAAGTCGAGGCGTTCAGGTGCACGATCGTTCCGGGCGCCCGATGACGGTGGCCCCGACTTCATCGGTCCTTCCCTTCGAATCCCTGTCGGCCTTGCCGACGAGGAGCGTAACGACCCAATGGCGCCATACGGCGCGAACTGGCGTCCCAAGATGGTGACCCGAACGGCGCGCGCCCTGTCCCGTCCCCGGTTGGCCGTCGTCGGGGCCCTCGCTTTGATCGGCTACGCATGGGTGGTTGCCGGACTGCGGCCGTTCACCGATCCGGAGAACGTTCTCGTCGCCCTGCCGATCGTTGTCGTCTTCCTCCTGGCTGCCCGCCGCGGTCGATCGACCTTGGAGGCACCGAGCCAACCGCTCGGAACGGCGCCGCCTCAGCACGGGGCGCTCGTGTGGTTGGGCTTGATTGGTGCGCTCGTCGGCTGGGAGCTGATCGCCCTCTTCTCGTCGCCTCGCGACGATCATCCGACGATGAGCTCCATCGCCGATTGGATCATGAGCGTGCGTGTGGGGCGGACCCTCTTCGTGATCGTCTGGCTCCTGTTCGGTGTGGCGTTGGCTTTACGGCCGGCTCGAGGGCCAGGCCGATGAGCGCCCGCTTCGTCACGTTGGCTGGATACGCGCTCCTCGCCGCCGCCCTCGCTGGCTGGTCAGTCATCACCCTGTCTCTTATACACATCTCCGAGCCCACGAGACTCTCACACGCATC
>JBKOXV010000248.1:0-24234 GCA_046725105.1 bacterium
GGGTGGACGACCTCGACGCCACGATCGAGCGGTTGGTGGCGTGCGGCGGCACGCTGCTGGCCGATACCCGGCAGTCACCTGGGGTGGAGCTGGTGTTCCTGGCCGATCCCGACGGGACGCGCGTCGAGCTGATGGAGCGTCCCGCCTAGGCAAAGCGGCGGCGTCCGGCTTCGCCGTGCGCCGCCGGGCCGCGACAGCACCGATTGCCGAGCGGAGCGAGTAGGAGCCGGCTGAAGCGAAGCGGAAGACGGCGACGCAGAGTTACAGCGGCTTGAGCTGGGTGAGGCGGATGCTGTTGCCGGACGGGTCGCGGAATCCCGAGTCGATGCCGTACGGACGATCCTCGGGCTTCTCGGTGAACTCGACCCCGCGGGCCGACAGTTCCTCGTAGGCGGCCTGGCAGTCGTCGGTGACGAGGAAGACGGTGCCGGCGAAGCCCTTGGCCATGACGGACCGGACTTCCTCGGCCGTCGCCGCGTCCATAACCGGCGGCCCAGGGATCGCCATCAGGACGATGGCGATGTCGCGCTGGCCGGCCGGCCCGACAGTGAGCCACCGGAAGTCGCCGAGCTCGGGCAGGGTGACGTCCTGGCGGACCTCCATTCCGACCTTCTTCGTCCAGAAGTCGAGCGCCTCGTCCTGATCGTGGACCCACAGCTGGGTGGTGCCGATTGTGATCATGTCTGCATCCTCCTGATGCACTCGAAGGGGTGTCGATGAACCTAAGAGCCGACGGGCGAGTTGTCTTCTCGAAACGTGCGGTGTCGGGGCCGCCCGTAGGCACGGATGACACAACCCGGGACGAGCGCCCACGCCGCGGCGGCGGGATGGGCGGCCCGATAGGCCATCGGCGACCGTCCGAACATGCGCCTGAAGCTGGTCGTGAACGAGCCGACGCTGTTCAACCCGACCGCGAAGCAGATGTCGGCCACCGACCAGTCGGTGGTGCGCAGCAGGGCGGCGGCCCGCTCCAGGCGGCGGGTGAGCAGGTACTGGTGCGGCGACTCGCCGAACTCGCGCCGGAACTCCCGGCTGAAATGGGCCCGCGACAGCCGGGCGGCACGCGCCAGATCGCCGACCGTCAACGGCTCGAAGTACCGGCCGTCGGCCAGGTCCTTGGCCCGCACGAGGTGGCGAGCCGGCGGCACGGGCGACACGACGGGTCAGCCCCACTCCGCCGACGTGACGGCTTTCCACCCCTGCGGTGGATCTGCGTCACATCGGCGGGAGGGACAACGACAGGACGGCCCGCTCACGACGCGAAATCGGGCATGGCCGAACGGGCCGACTCGCTGCGACCCTTGGGCTCCTCCCATTCCTCCTGGCGCCCGAGGGCAGTGAGGTCGAGGAAGTAGTACGACCCGCCCGTCGACTCGAGGCCGCGGGCGTACTGGGAATAGGTGTGGAAGACCCGGCCATCGATCTGCAGGAAGCAGCTCCGGCCGGGCATCTCGAACGGCTGCGGGGAGTCGAAGAAGTTCGAGCCCAGCGCCTCGGACTCGGCCCGGGTCCGGTAGTTGTACTCGCCCGACCCGGCCTTCTCGTCGATGGTGACGCCGAAGTCGTAGTTGAAGTCCGTCCCGTACGACGAGTACCAGGGAAGGTCCCATCCACGCGCCGCCTTCCACCGCTCGAGCTTCTCCAGCGGCGCCCGGGACACCATGGCGTAGGTGGTGTCGCGGACGTGGAGATGGTGCAGGAAGCCGGGCGAGATCTCGTCGGTACCGGCGGTGCAGCTCGGGCAGCCCTCGTCCCACTCGGGGTCGAACATGAAGTGGTAGATGATCAGCTGCGGCCGGCCCTCGAACATGTCGAGCAGATGAACCTTGCCCTGCGGTCCGTCGAACTCGTAGTCCTTCTCGATCTCGACCATGGGCAGCTCACGCCGCTCGATGTTCAGCGCATCCCGCCGCCTGGTCAGCTCCTTCTCCTTGGCCAGCAGCTCTTTCCGGGCCGCCCGCCACTCGTCCCGTGTCGCGATCCTGGGCAGGCTCATCGCCGTCCTCCTTCTGTAGGCAACGGGGACGCGCGTTCCCGCGCCGCCCTCCGCTCTACACCTACGACGCCGCCGCCCCGGCGAACTCATCGGTCCGGCGCGAATTTCAGCCCTTTGGGCCGATGGACCTCCCGAAGGTGACGGCGTCCCACACCGGAGTCGGTACCGATTCGGCCAACTGGTGGTCGGGTTGCGTACCCAGCGCGTCGTTGACCGACGAGAACGCGAGGCGAAGCGCCACGAAGAGGGTGATGGCCACGATCTGGTCGTCGTCGAAACCGGCGTCTCGAAGGGCGTCGACGTCCGCCGCGCTGGTGGCGTTCGGATCGCGGGCCACGTGGCGAGCCCATCGCGCCAGCGCCTGCTCGGCCGGGTCGAGCCCGGCGTCATCACCACGGAGCACGCCGCCGGCGATGTCGGGGCCCGCCTCCCCGGCCAGCCTGGTGCCCCATACCAGTGAGCAGTACGAGTCGCCGAGAGCCGAGGCGCACGCGCTCACGAGGATGCCCCGCTGCCGGTACGTCAGCGATCCGGCCCGCACGGTCTGCCCCATGAGGTCGCCCAGAGCGTCGTGCAGCGCCGGCTGGTGGGCCCACAGCCGCGAGACGTTCATCACGTAGCCCAGCTGCTCGACGTCGTCGTCGTAGAGGCGCTGGGCGTGGGCCGACGGCTCCGACACGACATCGACGAAACCGGCGTCGGAGCGGCGGCCGGTCAGGCGCGAGGCGTCTGGCTTGCGACCGACGTAGCCGGCGACGTAGATGACAGCCCGCAACGGCAGACCCTCCTGGACGCGCTCGGCGGCCAGATCCCTCGCATATTGGAAGAAGGCCTCTTCGCCGACGGCCTGGATGGCCTCGTAGGCCGGACCCGTCGAGGCCAGGGTCCGGGCGTAAAGCTCGGGATCGGCGTACTCCCACGCGAAGGGCACGTCGAATCGCTCGATGTCGACGAAGCCGGACCGGGCGAGGAGCTCCTCGCCGGCGCCAGGTCGGCCCAGGGCGACCATGGCCGCCTGGTTCTCGACTTTCGGCGGGCTGGCGAGAAGGAAAGGAGCGAGAGCCCACGCCCCCGGCGAGGCCTTGACGTGGCCCCACACCGTCAACCCGATCCGGCCGCCCGGCGCGAGCACCCGCTCGGCTTCGGCCACGGCGTCAGGCGTCGTGCCCCAGATGCCCCGGAAGCTCGTGACGACGTCGAAGCTGGCGTCGTCCCAGGGCAGGGCGTGCATGTCGCCGACGCGTACGTCGGCGTCCAGGTTGCGATGGCGCGCCACCTCCACCAATCGGGGCGAGGCGTCGATGCCGGCGCACGTGGCGCCGCGCGCCGTCGCCAGCTCGATGGCCAGGCCCGCCCCGCAGGCCACGTCGAGCAGGCGGTCGCCGGGCCCCACACCGAGGTAATGGTGAAGGGCCACGTACTCGCGGCAGTTGGCCGGCTCGCTCAGGGTCGAGAAGTCGACCGCCCGCCGGCCCCACCCCTCGTCCACGACCCGCCAGTCCGGCCGGGCCGAGCCGGAGTTCGCCGGTACCTGCGTCATGCCGTCATTGTCGCGCCGCCGGCTTCGACGCTGCGGCCCAGGAACACCTGAGTGCAGCGGGCCCGCCAGCCGTGCTCCGCTCGCCGCCGCACCGTCGTTCGCCTGTGGCGCCCGTTGGTGCGGAATTCGCCCCAATCAGCGACACAAGCGGATCGGAGGCGAGCGTGGGCGCCGCCGTCGAGACGTTCGTCAGGCTCCTGCGGCGCCGTGGGACAATTGGACGTACGAGAAGGCAGCCACGCCACTCTTGATTCGCAACAGCGGTACATTCCCGCGACCCGAGGAGGGGGAGGACGGCCATGGTCGATGTCGAGGCAGTCGTCCAGCTGGCGTTGGCGCAGCAAGGCGACCGGTACGTCTACGGCGCCGAGGCCAACCCGAGCGATTCGAACCCGTCGGCGTTCGACTGCTCCGAGCTCGTCGAGTGGGCCTGCCGCCGCGCCGGCGTGCAGCCCACGATGCCCGACGGCTCCTGGATCCAGCAGCGCTGGTGCGTGAACAACGGCACCATGCTCAGCATCGAGCAGGCCATCGGTACCCGCGGCGCCCTGCTGTTCAAGCACCGCGACGCCGCCGGAAACCCGGTCGACCCGGGTGCCGAGTGCCCACCCAAGGCCCACGTGGCGATCTCGCTCGGCGACGGCCACACCATCGAGGCGATGGGCACGAAGTACGGCGTGCTGATGGCCTCGGCCCTCAACCGGGACTGGACGGCCGGCGCCCTCATCCCCGGCTGCTCGTACGGCAGCTCGCCGCAGCCGGGCCCGCAGCCAGGACCACAACCACGCACCGGCCCCGTGCCCCGCCACGACAAGCCCTACCTCACCCGAGGTGCGACCGGACCGGCTGTGGTCGAGATGCAGCAGCTGCTCATCAACCTCGGCATCGGACGGCTGGCCCAGTACGGCGCCACCGGCAACTTCCTCGACGTGACGCTGGAAGCGGTGAAGCTCTTCCAGGACCAGGTCCGCCAGCAACGCGACGCTTCGATGGTGGTCGATGGCGAGTGCGGACCCATCACGTGGGGTTGGCTCATCTACCTCGGGGCCTGACTCGCAAACCCGTCGCGCCGTGACCATCTCCCCGGGTTACGGTGAGACCGGCTACGCGTCCGTGACGGGGAGAACAGCTGTGGGCAAGCCGTTCAAGGGAACGATCAATCTCGACGAGCGCGACTCGGTTCCGGATTGGGAACCCTATATGCAGCCGGTGGCGCCGAAGGATGCGCCGAGCGTGCTGTACATCGTGCTCGACGATGTCGGGTTCTCGGCCATGGAGCCGTGGGGCGGGCTCATCGAAACCCCGAACATCAACCGGCTGGCCGCCAACGGCCTCACCTACACGAACTGGCACACGACGGCATTGTGCTCGCCGACCCGGTCCTCGCTGCTCACCGGCCGGAACCACACGACGAACGGCATGGCGTGCATCGCAGAAGCCACGAGCGGTTTTCCGAACGCCAACGGTCACATCCCGTTCGAATGCGCCACGATCGCCGAGGTGCTCGGTGAGCGGGGCTGGAACACGTACATGCTCGGCAAGTGGCACCTGTGCCCGGCCGACGAGATGAACATGGCGTCGACGAAGCGCAACTGGCCGCTGGGCCGCGGCTTCGAGCGCTACTACGGCTTCCTCGGCGGCGAGACGAACCAGTGGTATCCGGATCTCGTGTACGACAACCACCCGGTCGAACAGCCCAGCTGGCCGGAGGATGGCTACCACCTGACGACGGACCTCACCGACAAGGCGATCGAGTTCATCAAGGACGCCAAGGCCATCGCACCGGAGAAGCCGTTCTTCATGTACTTCTGCCCGGGCGCCTGTCATGCGCCCCACCACGCGCCGACGGAGTGGATCGACAAGTACCGGGGCAAATTCGACATGGGTTACGAGCGCTACCGCGAGCTCGTGTTCGAACGGCAGAAGCAGATGGGCATCTTTCCCGCCACCGCCGAACTGACGCCTCTCAACCCCTACGCCGGCGAGACGAGCGTCGACGGCAAGCCGTGGCCTCCCCTCGACGTCGTGCGCCCGTGGGATTCCCTGTCCGACGACGAGAAGCAGCTGTTCGGCCGCATGGCCGAGGTGTTTGCAGCGTTCCTCAGCCACACCGACCACGAGATCGGGCGGCTGCTCGACTTCCTCGAGGAGTCGGGCCATCTCGACAACACCATCGTCGTCCTGGTCTCCGACAACGGCGCCAGCGGCGAGGGTGGACCGAACGGCTCGATCAACGAGTCGCTCTTCTTCAACGGCATCCCGGACGACATCGACCAGAACCTGCGCTTCCTCGACCAGCTCGGGTCCCCGGCCACCTACAACCACTATCCCGTCGGTTGGGCCTGGGCGTTCAACACGCCGTTCAAGCTGTGGAAGCGCTACAACTTCGAGGGAGGCGTGGCCGACCCGCTCGTCGTGTCATGGCGGCGCGGGATCACTAGCCCGGGCCTGCGCCATCAGTTCCTCCACGCCACCGACGTCGTGCCCACCATGTACGACCTCCTCGGGTTGGAGATGCCGGAGCTCGTCAAGGGCTTCCCCCAGATTCCCCTGGAAGGCGTCAGCTTCCGGTCCACGTTCGAGAGCGACGACGTCCCGACCCCGAAGGAGTCCGGCTTCTTCTCGATGCTCGGGTCCCGCGCCATCTGGCACAAGGGGTGGAAGGCCGTCAGCGTGCACCCCACCATCGCCGGCTGGGGCCACTTCGACCGCGACCGCTGGGAGCTCTACAACACCGTCGACGACCCGACCGAGTGCCACGACCTCGCCGACCAGGAGCCGGTGAAGCTCCAGGAGCTCATCAACCACTGGTTCCACCTGGCCGGCATGTACAACGGCCTCCCCTTGCTGGACAAGACCGCCGTGGAGGTCCTGGCCGACCCGACGCGCCCCCAGGTCGTGCCGCCCCGGGACCGCTACATCTACTACCCCGACACGGCCGAAGTGCCCGAGACGGCCGCCGCCAACATCCGCAACCGCAGCTACGCCATCGCCGTCGACGTCGACATCCTGACGCCCGAGGCGGAAGGCGTGCTGTTCTCCCACGGCGCCCGGTTCGGCGGCCACTGGCTGTACGTCAAGGATCGCAAGCTCAAGTACGTCTACAACTTCGTCGGCCTGAGGGAGCAGATGATCGAGTCGACGGCCGACGTCCCAACCGGGCACGTGATCCTGTCGACCGCCTTCGAACGGGAGGGCGACAGCATGCCCACCACGGG
This sequence comes from bacterium, assembly GCA_046725105.1. Lineage (GTDB taxonomy): Bacteria > Actinomycetota > Acidimicrobiia > Acidimicrobiales > Ilumatobacteraceae > DASXAI01. The sequence goes on from JBKOXV010000248.1 coordinate 6,755, forward strand.
CACGCTGTCCCTCTACATCAACGACGAGAAGGTCGGCGAAGGGCGGATCATGACGCAACCCGGCAACTTCTCGCTCGTCGGTGAAGGACTCAACGTCGGCAAGGATCCCGGCGAACCGGTCACCGACGACTACCCGGGCACCCGGCCGTACGCCTTCGCCGGCGGCACGATCCGCCACGCCATCGTCGACGTCTCCGGCGAGCCGTTCCTCGACCTCGAGATCGAGGCGGCGGCCATGATGGCCCGCGAGTAGCGAGCGACTCACTAGGCGACGGCGGGCTCGCCCATGCGATCCCCGGCCGCCGCCACGATGCGGCCGATGTGGTCGGGATCGAAGAACTCGACCGGCGAGACCGTCCCGGCGATCAAGCTCACGAAGGCGTCCATGGCCTCGGTGTTCCCGTACGCGGCGCCGAGGAGCTGCTGCATCTCCGGCGGCGGTGGCTCCAGCGTGGCCAGCTGGGTCGTGAACTCGTACATCGGCAGGGCCTTGGTGTCACGGGCCCGCTGGTACGCCGACATGGCGTCGTCGAACGACTGGCGACCTTCGAAGGCGTGGTCGATCGCCGCCGTGCACCGCTCGGCATCGTGGAAGGCGTCGCTGATGCCCTGGGCCGTGATCGGGTCCTTGTTGTAGCCGGCATCCCCGACGAGCGCCCACCCCGGTCCGAACGGCCGGCGGAAGAAGTTGGCGACGGAGCCGCCGGTGAACCGCTCCACCCGTGTCGCCCCGCGCACCCGCTCGGCGAACTCGGGCGCCAGCTCGAGCGTCTTGAGGTAGTTGGCCTCGACGTCAGCCTTGTACGCCGACGCCTCGCCGTACGGCCAGCCCACGACGACCAGGGTCAGATCGTCGTTCGTCGGGAACGCCCCCCACCCCCGGTCGGGCCGGATCACCGTCTCCATGCCGCCGACCGGCAGGCCGCTCCAGTACGTGTAGTAGGCCCACTGCAGCATCGGCTTGTCGAGGTATTGCTCGGGCTGCACCGCCCGAGCGACGTGCGAGTTCCGCCCGTCGGCGCCGACGACGACGCGGGCCCGCTCGACGACGGATGCGCCGCCGTCATCGTGGCCCCGGATGCCCACCACGGTGCCGTCCTCGACGAGGACCTCCTCGACCGTGAACCGCTCGCGGACTTCGGCACCCGCCTCGCTGGCCGTGTCGACGAGGATCTTGTCGAGGACGGTACGGCGGGGCGCATAGGCGGTGGTGACGCCGTCGGACGGCCGCGGCCGGCCGGCGATGGTGAAGGGCCCGAAGTCGAGGGAGTACGACTCGATGGGCGGACACCCGGTCGCGGTGACGCGGTCGAGCACGCCCCATCGTGCCAGCGCGGCCACGCCGGGCGCGTGGATGAGGTGGGTGGAGACGGTGTCACTGGGGAAACCGGCCCGATCGACCAGCAGAACGCGGTAGCCCTTGCGAGCCAGCAGCATCGCCGCCGGCGAGCCGGCGCAGCGGGCACCTACCACGATGGCGTCGTACTTGGTGGTCATTTCGCTCGTCCTCCAACTCGGTGTTGGAAGGAGGATGATCCGACCGGTGACGCCGGGGATCGGTGAGATCCCCTATTTGTGCGCCGGTTTCGTCCGGGTGGCGTAGGCGGCTGCCTCGGCCCGGCTGCGCAGGCCGAGCTTGGCCAGGATGTTGCCGACGTGGTGCTCGACCGTCTTGCGGCTGATGTACAGGCGGTCGGCGATCTCGGGGTTCGACAGGCCGTGGCCGAGCAGCTCCAGGATCTCGGCCTCCCGCCTGGTCAACACCTCGCCGCCCCGCCTGGCCGTGGCGGTCCGGGCGCCGAGGGAGCGCAAGAGGGCGGCGGCGGCGTCAGCGTGGCGGGCCGCCTCGAGGCGCTCGAAGGCTTCGAGGGCGGCGCGGGCCTCGGCGATCGCCGCCTCGGGCCGGTCGGCGGCCAGGGCGGTGGCGAGCTCGAAGCGCGACCGGGCCATCTCCATCGGCATCTGGGCTCGCGAGAACCCGGCCAATGCCTCGCTCAACGCTGCCCTCGCGTCGCCGCGACCGCTGGCCTGGGCCACCTGCGCTCTCGCGAGGGCGGCCGTCGCCCGGAGGTAGTCGCTCCGGTGGCCGGCGGCGCACTCCGCCAGCCGCTCGGCGGCGGCGGCCGCCTCGTCGACGTCACCGGCGGCGAGGTGCACGTCGACCAATAGGGCGAGGAGCGGTGCGGCCGCTGCGCTGGTGGCGCCTACGGGGTCGAGAGCGCGGTCGAGGACGTGCCGGGCGAGTGCGGGATGGTTTCGTGCCAGCTCGATGGCGGCAAGGGGCCGGGCGGCGTCGGGGACGTCCTCGAGGCCTTCGAGCAGTTGCGCGGCTTCCTCGAACCGCCCTTGGCGCACGCGCAGGTCGGCCAGGCGGATCAGGGCGCCGGACCGCAGCGACCGGTACCCCAGCCCCCACAGCCGCACCGCCTCGGTGAGGGCGGCGTCGGCTTCGGGCCAGCGCCCCGCGGCGGTGAGGACACCGCCGTAGTGGGTGCGGCAGAAGGCGGAGACGGCGGGCAGGCTCCGCCGGCGGGCGATCTCGTCGCCGATGCGCATCCACTGGTCGGCGCGTCCTACGTCATGGGCGCGTTCGCATGCCGAGAAGAGCTGGCAGAAGATCTCCTCGAGCACCTGGAAGTCGTCGACGTCGTCGCCGGCGACGGCAGCCAGCGCCTCGTCGAGCAGGATCATTCCCTCTTCGGTGCGATCGCCGTGCACGAGGCTGGCACCGAGATAGGCCAAGGTGACGAACTCGAGATCGGCGTCGCCGACCCGGCGCGCCACCGCCAGCGCATCGGCGAAGTGTTGCTCCTTTCGCGTGCGGTCGGTCTCGAACATGCCGAGGTTCAACGCCACCCAGCCGGCTTCGGCCGAGTCGTCCGCCCCGGCGAGCAGCGTCTGGGCCCGGGCGATCCAGCCGCTCATCACGGCACCGTCGCCAAGGACGGCTCCGTGCATGTAGGCGAGGGTGCGGGCGACGCGGACGGCGCCGACCTGGTCGCCAGCGGCGCGATGGGCGGCGTACGCCGCCTTCCATCGCTCGATGGCGACGGAGAAGTCGAGATCGATGTACGCCGCCCGCGCCAGCCCTTCGAGGACGTCACCACGCTCGGGCGACCCGGCGAGCGCTGCTTCGAAAGCCCGACGGGCACCGACCGCGTCGCCCGAACGCAACGCCTTCCGACCGACGACGATCAGATCCTCGGTCGCGGTAGACAACTCGGTTCAGGCGCGATCAGACGAGCAACGGGCGCCGGAGGTCGATGTACGTGACGTCCCCGAACAAGGCCCCGTACTCCTCCGCCGGCCCCTCGAACTCGGTCGAGGACTCGCCCTTGCGCGCCTCTTCCTCGCTCGTGAAGTAGGCCGCCGCGGCGTAGGCGCCGCCCTCGAACCAGACGCGCACACCCCCGACGAGGTCGGGCCGGGCCGTCCGAAGCTGGTCGAGCATCTCCGGGGTCTCCAGCGCCTCCACTCGGGCCCGGTCGGCGACGGTGCCTTCCATGACCTGAACGAAGCCGGCGCGGTCCGAGCCCCCTTCGAACAGCGTCGAGACGTCGCTCGATTCACGGAAGGTGGGCTCGCCGTCGAAGAACTTGGCCGTCGCCTGCCACCATGCGTCCTGCTCCGGCCGCTGAGAGTTCGCCTGGGCCGCCGCCTCGTCGGCGAAGCGCGCAAAGGCGATGAACGTACCGTCGTCGGCGACGCCGATGGTGCTGCCGAGGAAGCCGACGGCCCCCGGCTTGACCTCGTCCCGCCACTTTTCCAGCTGGCGCTCGAGGCCGCTGGAATCGGTCGTCCGTCCTTTGATCACCTGTACGAACATCTCGACGCTCCTCTCTGGCGCCACGCCCGAGCCGGTGAGAGGGCCCACTGTAGGCGCGCCCACGCCAGTGTCCCGGAGGGCGCCCTTCGTTACGCCGGTTCGTCCGGACGGCGGGCGCCCCCGATGTTCGCAACCTCGGCGCCTTCATCGGCGGCACAGCGTCCGCTCCGCCATGGCGACGAGCGTGCCCGCCACGTCGTCGGTGGCCATGGCCCGCCCCGTGTACAGCGCGTCGAAGCTCGCGAAGCTGGCGAGCACCCACAACACGTCGGCGGCCTCCTCCACCGTGACATCGGCGCGCAGGACACCCTGCTCGGCCAGGCGACGGGCGAGGTACTGCATGCCGCCCCACCGTCGCTCCTCGAGACGGGCGATCGCCCCGCCGACCGAGTCCGGGTCGACGGCGGACATCGAGAACCGGGTGCCGGCCACGGCCCGCCGCGCGGCATAGATGTCGACGCCGGCTCGCAGGCCGCGGCGAAGGTGCTGGCGGGCGTCGGGATCGGCCACCGCCTCCGTGAGCGCCGGCATGCCGGCCCGACTCCACAGGTCGGTGGCCAGGGCGTCGAACAGTCCGGCACGCGAACCGAACACCAGGTAGACGGTGGACCGCGCCACGCCCGCCCGCCCGGCGACGTCGTCGACGCTGACCGGCTCGGTCGGCGCCTCGCGCAGCCGCTGTTCGAGGGCATCGAGGATGCGCCGGCGCGTCTGGTCGGCGGTCTCGGCGCGAAGCCGTTGCTCGTACTTCCGTGGAGTCACCGAAGCCGATCCTAACATTTCACTTGACAACATGTCCTGTAGAAGACAGAGTGTCGTGTGAAATCGCTCGGATTCTGACGATGTTTCGGGCGCGAAACGCGCCTGGATCTTCGTCAGAACCACGTCTCGACGGGAGCCGATCGTGGAGGAGTTCGATGTCGTCGTGGTGGGCGCGGGCGTCGCCGGCCTCGCCGCGGCCGTCACGTTGGGGCGCTACGGCATCGCCACGCTGCTCGTGGAGGCGCGGCGGGAGCCGTCGACCCTGCCCCGAGCCACCGTGATCAGCACCCGCTCGATGGAACTGCTGCGGTCCTGGCACCTCGAGGACGAGGTCCTGGCCGGGGGCGTCGACGCCGACGTGTGGCTCTGGGAGTGTCCGACGCTGGCGCGAGCCGCCGAAGGAAGCGCTCATGCCGTCGGCTATCCGAGTCGCGCCCAGGCGGCTGTGGTGAGCCCGTCGGCGCCCGGCACCGTGCCCCAGGACTGGCTCGAGGCGGTGTTGCGCCGTCACGTCGAGTCGTTGCAAGCGGTTCGGTTCGACCGCGGGTGTGAAGTCGTCGCCATCGACAACGCCCGCGACGGGGTCGGCGCGGTGGTGCGCGACGGCCAGGGTGGCGTACGAACCGTCCGAGGGCGCTACCTCGTCGGCGCCGACGGCGCCCACAGCCCGGTCCGCCGGATGCTCGGCGTCTCCATGCTCGACCGGGAGAGCGCCTACTCGGGTGTGCAAGTGGTCTTCCGCGCTCCGCTGTGGCCGCTGCTCGGCGACCTCCGCTACGCCCTGTACCTCGTCACGACGCCGGCGGCGCCCGGCTTGTTCCTGCCGGCGGGGCCGGGCGACCGGTGGGTCTACGGTTCGGGCCAACCGACGTCCGGTGGCGCGCCCGACGAGCTCGCCGAAGCGATCCGCATCGGCGTCGGCCTCCCCCAGCTCGAACCGCACATCGAACGGATCGGCCCGTTCCACTCGCCGGCGCAGCTGGCCGAGCGTTTCCGTGTCGGCCGAGTGTTCCTCGCCGGCGACGCCGCCCACCGCGTCACGCCGCGCGGCGGCACGGGCATGAACACCGCGTTGCAGAGCGGCTACGACGTGGCATGGAAGCTGGCGTGGGTGCTCCAGGGCTGGGCCCCGCCCGCCCTCCTCGAGAGCTACGAGACCGAGCGCCGCGTCGCGGCGGAGCACAACCTCGTTCGGTCCGCCGACGTCGACGGCAGCCGCCGTCCTGTCCTCACCGAGCTCGGTGTGGACCTGGGTGGCCGCCTCGCCCACGCCTGGGTGCCGACTAAGTCGGGTCGCGTTTCCACGCTCGACCTCCTCGGACCGGGATGGACGTTGTTCACCGGACCGTCTCGAACCGCGTGGGACGCCGCCCTCCCGGCGGCCGCGGCGCCGCTGGCCGTCCGCGCGTTGGACGCCGTCACCGCTCGGGCCATCGGTGTGCCCGGCGACGGGGCGCTGCTGGCCCGACCCGACGGCGTGCCGGCCGCCGTGTGGGCGGAACCAATCGGGAAAGCGCCCGGACTCCGGGCAACGACCCGACTCGTTGGGACGGCTCTACCAGGGCCGATAGATCTCGATCTGCCGGCTGCTCACCTCGGCCGACGCCGTGAGGAGCGGCAGATCGAGCTGCTCGGCGAGAACCACGGCTGACCACGAGTCGAGCACGTCGACAGCGTCGAGTCCCGTTCGGGTCAGCGTGTCGGCGACGAGGGTGCGCACGGGGAACCACTCATCGACGGCGGCCAAGGCGAGACCGAGCTCGACGCGCGTCCGGTCCGGCCGGCCTTCGTGGCGGGCAGCAAGGAAGCGGCCGACCGTCATCGCTGTCCAATCGAGGGCGAGGACCTCGACATCGGCAGGCGCACGGCCCTCGAGCGCGCCGGCGAAAACGAGGACGCCGCCGGCGTCGGCCACGACGCTACGCGGCATCCATCTCGCGCAACCGTCGTCGGATCTCTTCGAACTCGGCCCGGTTCATCGGCTGGCGGCCGCCGAGGAGCTCCGCCGGCGACAGCCGCGCCGCGATCCGGGTCAGCTCGTTGCGCAGGTACTGCTGGACCGACAGGCCGGCCGCCGCGGCCTGCTCGCGTAGCCGATGGCCCACCGCCTCCTCGAGGTCTTTGATGTTCAGGTCCACCTCGGCATTATACCAATCCGGTAGAAGGGAGGATTCGGCCCCCGCGTCGGCGAAACCGGGGACCCCGGCGACCTACTGTGCCCGGCCGTGGTGCGGGTCGGCGTGAGCGGTCATCGTCTGCTGCCAGCGGGCCGCGAGGTCGAGCTCGGCACCGCCGTCGACGCCGTCCTCGACGACCTCGGCGACCCCGGCACCGTGGTGTCGAGCGTCGCCGAGGGGGCCGACCGCCTCGTGGCGTGGCGGGGGCTGCGGCGCCCCGGATGGGAACTGGTCGTCGTCCTGCCGATGGCACCGGACGACTACGCCGCCGACTTCGCCAGCGCCGAGTCGCGTGACGAGTTCACGCGGCTGCTCGAGGCCGCCACGGAGATCGACCAGGTCGTCGCCTCAGCCGATCGGACGGCCGCGTACCTGGCCGCCGGCGTCCGTGTGCTCGAACGCAGCGACGCCCTCCTCGCCGTGTGGGACGGCAGGCCGGCGCGAGGCCGAGGCGGTACGGCCGAGATCGTGGCCCGGGCGCGGGCCGCCGAAGTACCGCTGGCGTGGATCCACAGCGGCGGCGCCGGCTCGGCCGCGACGACGGTGACCAAGGAGCGGTGGCCATGGCCATCGTGAAACGGCTGTGGTCGCGGCAGTGGCGCTGGCTCACCATCACGTGCCTGTGGATCGCCGTGGCGGTCCTCGCCCAATGGGGCTTCGCCGCGGTGCGCCCGCCCATCAGCGCGTGGGACCGCATCTACATGACCCCCGACGTGTTCAAACAGGGCATCTCCGGCGACCTGGCCGCCCAGGACTGGCGCATCCAGCTGGCCCGGTTCCTCGGCCCGCTCATCTTCGCCACCACCTTCTTCGCCGCCGTGGCCACGATCTTCCGCGACCAGATCGCCCGGGCCCGCGTCCGTCTCGCACGGGGCCACGTCGTCGTGGCCGGACTCGGCGACAAGGGCTCCCGGTTGGCGGCCAGCCTGGACGAGGCCGGCCAGCGAGTCGTCGCCGTCGAGCGTGACCCGGCCAACCCGAACGTCGGCCCCCTCCGCCGGCGGGGCGTCACGGTGCTCGATGGCGATGCTGCCGACGGTGAGGTGCTCCGGGACGCGAACGTCGCTCGCGCCGACGCCCTCGTCGCCATCTGCGACGCCGACGGCACCAACGCCGACGTGCTGGAGGCGGCTCGCCGCCTTCTGACGGCGGCCGGCCGACCGGGCCCGCCGCTGCGCTGTTCCGTGCACCTCAGCGATCCCCAGCTCTCCCGCCTGCTGCGCACGCGCGAGCTGGAGGGCGGCGGTGCGCTGCGGTTCGACTTCTTCAACATCTACCAACGGGGCGCGCGCCAGTGGCTCACCGAGGCCGCGCCGTTCGCGCCGGATCCGCTCGGGCGACCGCCGCGTCTCGTCGTGATCGGGCTCGACGAGCTCGGCCGGAGCCTCGTCGTCGCCGCCGGCCAGCGATGGCTGGACCTGGGCGACTCCGACGCCGAGGCCCTCGACGTCACGCTGGTGGACAGCGATGCGACCGGCGGCGCCGAAGCTCTGCGGCTGCAGCACCCGGCCCTCGTCGGGCGGGTCCGGCTGGCCTGCGTGGACCTCGACCCGGCCCGACCGACGCGCGCCGCCGCCGACGCCTTCAACGGCATTCTGGAGAGCGGCACCGTCACGGCCGTGTTCGTGGCGACCGGCGACGACACGGTCGCCCTTTCGACCGGCCTCGACGTGCGACGCCGGCTGCGCTCGTCGCCGGCTCGAGTGCACGTGCGCACCCGGCTGGACGGCGGCTTGTCGCGGCTGGTCACCGACGAGGACGGCACCGACCATCCGGTGACCCTCGACAGCTTCGGGCTGTACGACCGGACGTGTTCGGCCGACATCGTGACGGGCGGTACGAACGAGCAGATCGCCCGCACGCTCCACGCCGACTACCTGACCCGGGCCCGGCGCCAAGGTCGATCGGGTCCGTTGGTCACCAGGTGGGAGGACCTGCCGTCCGACGCACGGGAGTCGAACCGGCGAGCCGCCGATGCCCTCGTGGGGGCGCTGGCCGCGGTGGGCTGCCGGCTGAACCCCCTCTACGGCTGGGACGAGCGCGGCTTCGCCTTCACCGAGGCGGAAGTCGCAGCGCTCGCTCGCCTGGAGCACCAGCGGTGGGCCGACGAACGGCGTCGCGCCGGGTGGCGGTACGGGCCCGTGCGTGACGACGCCGCCAAGGTGAACCCGACCCTCGTGGCATGGGACGACCTACCCGACGACGTGAAGCGGTTCAACCTCGACGCCGTCACCGACTGGGTGCCGATGCTCGCCCGCGCCGGCTTCGAGATCGTTCGGCTGCCTCCGGCGCCGTCAGCCGCCCGGACGGGCGCGTAGCTGGGCCGCCAGCTGCTGGATCTGAGCGACCATCGCCAGCCAACCGAGGAGCTGGGCGGCCTGCACCGCTTCGTCGAGTACCGCCAGTCCCTCGGCCCGCCGACCTGGCAGCCGGGCGGTGACCTCGCCGCGATTGGCGAGGGCGAGCACGAGCCCCTGGGCGTCGCCCTGCTGGCGGCACAACGTCTCTTGCTCGGCCAGGAGCACCAGGGCGCCGGCCAGGTCGCCGCGTTGGTTGGCCACGATGGCCAGGTTGCCGACGGCGGCCGCCAGCCCGTCGAGGATGCCGCCCCGGCGGCACAGCGCTTCCTGCTCGCGCAGCTTGGCCTCGGCGCCGTCGACGTCACCCTGCTGCAACCGGAGGAGGCCTTGGCTGCCGAGGGTGAGCTGAAGCGCATCGGCGTTCCCTGCGGCGCGGGCCGCCGTCTCGGCTTCGGTGAGGATGGGGCCGGCGGCCGGCGAACCGAGCGCCAGCGTGCCCCGTTGGGCCAGGCACTGGGCCAGGACGTAGCCGAGCGGGTCGCCGCCGGCCCGGGCCCGGCGCTCGGTGGCGTCGACCACACGGGCGAGGCCAGCGGCGTCACCAAAGGCGGGCCGAATCTTTGCCTGGACCATCAGGTTCTGCGCCGCCGTCGCCGCCAGCCCCACGTCGAGGGCGATGGCGAGCTGCTCGTCGAGGAGCCCGAGGCCGGCGGCACCATCGCCGCGTTGCAGGGCGAGGGTGGCCCGGCTGCCGAGGCACGCCGCCAGGCCGGCGCGATGGCCGAGCTCGCGACAGATGGTCTCTTGCTCGGCCAGTACCGCTTCGGCGGTGGCGACGTCGCCGACGGCCGCGGCCAGGGCCGCCTTGTTGGCGAGGCAGGCCTGCAGCATCGCCGGGAGGTCGAGGCGGCGCAGCATCTGCTCCTGCTCGGCGATCAGCGCCAGTCCGGCCGCGGTGTCACCGCCGGCGTGCCGCGCCAGCGCCTGGTTGCCGAGGCTGGTCGCCACTCCGCTCGAGTCGTCGAGGTCGCGGTAGATGCGCTCCTCTTCGATGTGCAGCCCGAGGGCCCCCTCGACGTCGCCGGCTTCGCGCCGCAGCGTGGCCCGCTCGCCGAGGCCCATGGCCAGCGCGGCTCGGTCGTCCACCTCGCGGGCCAGCCGTTCGTGCTCGTCGAGTAGGCCGTTGGCGGCGACGGCGTCGGCCCGCTGGTGGGCGATGCTGGCCCGCACGAACAGCGCTCGGAGCTGACCGCTGCGGTTGCCGAGACGCTCGGCGAGCGCCGCTTCTTCGACGGCAAGGGCGTCGGCTTCGTCGAGCCGGCCCTGCTGGAGGCAGATGGCGGCCCGGTTGCCGAGGTTGACGGCGAGGTTCGCCAGGTCGCCGTGCTCGCGGCACTCGCGCTCCTGGCGGGCGAGCAGGGAGAGGGCGGCCTCCACCTCGCCGCGGTCGGCGAGGACCTGAGCCTGGTTCACCAACGCCCGGTTGACGAGCGTGCCGTCACCGACCTGGCGGGCCACCTTCTCCTGCTGGGTGAAGAGTGCCAGGGCGGCGTCGAGATCACGGAGGTCGCGGCGCACGGCGCCCTGGTTGCCCAGGCTCGACTGCAAGCCGGCGAGGTCGTCCAGCCGTCGACAGATGGCTTCTTCCTCGGCCATGAGGGTGAGCGCGGCGTCGGGCTCGTGGCGCGCCCGGGCCAGAACGGCACGGTTGCCGAGGCACGCCTGCAGGAGGCGGTCGTCGCCGAAGCGACGGGCGAGGGCCTCCTGCTCGGCCAGTGCCCGGTCGGCGTCGCCGTGCTCCTGGCGGCCCAGCTGGGCGGCGGCCAGATTGGCCAGCGCGGCGGCCAGACCGCGGTCGTCGCCGCGGGCGCGAGCGTCGGCAACGAGGAATTGGTGGAGGGTGAGCGCGGCCGCCGGCTCACCGCCGTCGGTGAGCAGGCGGGCGACCTCCCATGCGACCGATCGGTGCCCAGCCGGGTCGGCAACCACGGGCTGGTACACGTCGATCATCCGGTGGGTCCCGGACCGCTCCATCGCGGCCCAGCCGGTCCGCAGCTCGGTGAGATCGGCTCGGTAGAGGGCGGCGAGGAGGTCGGGGTCCGCGAAGGCGACGGCCAGTTCGTCCCAGTCCTCGGCGTGACGGAGCTGCCACGGTCGCTCGTCGACGACACGGGGCGTGAGCGGCCGGTGGGCGAAATAGCCGGCGAGATGGCGGTGCACCCCCCGCCGGTGGGCGGGCGCTGGCAGGTAGCGATCGGCGATGGCCCGACGGAGGTGCCGGTGCGCAGGAGCCAGCCGACCGCCCCGGCGCAGGAGCGACTCGCCCGCCGCCAGGTGGAGCGGCGACCAGACGGCGTGCGGCAGGGGCGTCCCGGCGCCGAGCAGCTCGAGCAGCTCGGCCTCGGACAGGCCACGGCGGGCCGCCCACAGGAGGGACATGGACTGGGCGACGAGGCCGGGATGGTCACGCTCGAAGTCGCGCTCCCACCGCGTCAGGATGCGCTCGAAGAGATCGTCGATCGTTCCAGCCGCCAGGTAGCCGTCGAGCCGTGCGCCAAGCGTGAAGTGGTCGCCGTGCTGGCGCAACTCGTCGCACACGGCCCGCAGGTAGAGCGGGTTGCCGGTCCGGTCGTGCCGCATCAGCCGGTCGAGCAGCTCGGGGCCGAGCCGCTTGGCGTACCGGGCCAAGAAGGCGATGGCCAGCTGGCGGCGCTCGTCCCGTGCCAACGGGGCCAGCCGGTGCTCGATGAAGCCGCGGGCCAGGGCCGCCTCGCGGGTGCGCTCGCCGGCGGCCGAGGCGACGAGACGGACACCGGGCGGGAGCGTCCACGGGAGCCAGGCCAGGTCGGGCGCGAAGTCGCGGTCCTCGAGCTCGTCGAGGGCGTCGAGGACGAGCACGACGGGCTGACGCCCGCCGGCGCGGCGGAGGGCTTCGGCGAAGGCCGCCTTCAGAGCGTCAGGATCGGCCGGGGGTTCAGCCTGCGAGTCGTCGAGGACGGCGATGAGCCGGCCCACCATCGCCGTCCAGTCGGCCGCTTCGGGTGAGGCCGTCACGTGGTGGACGAGCGGGGCAGGATCGCGTTCGGCCGCCCACGTGGCGAGCAGTGTCGACTTGCCGATGCCGTCCTCGCCCGTCACCAGGACCGGCGGCCCGTCGGCGGCGACGGCGGCGTCGAGGGCGGCGAGGTCGGCCGTCCGGCCCACGACGCCGCGGGTGAGGGCGGCGGCGTACGCCGCCTGCTCCTCCTCGGCGCGAGCCCGCGGATCGGCTTCCGGACCGGCTGGGAACAGCTCGTCCACCATGGCGGCGAGATCGGCCAGGACGAGGGGCCCGAGGGCGATCGGGTCGGCGTAGTCACGGACGGGATGGCCGCTGGCTCGGATCCGCGCCTTCAACTCGACGAGACGCTGCCGCCGTTGCGCCGCCTTGGCGTTGGCGGCGTCGGCACCCAGGACCGCCACCTCCTCCTCACTCGGCCCTTCCGCGAGGAGGGCGCGCTCGGTCGGCGGCCGGCTCGCGGCGTAGGACGGGTCGCGCAGGTAGAAGAAGGCGTGGCCACAGCTGGCGGGCTCGTTCAACACGCCGTGGAGGATCTCGAGCTCGGTGACGGACCGGCCGACGACGTCGGCGAGCCACGGCTCCTGCGCCCGCAGGTCGTCGGCCATGCCATCGGGCACCCAGCCGTAGCGGTCGCCGAGGAGGCCGAGGAAGAAGGGGCGGCTGCGCTCGATCTCGGCCAGGCAGATCGGTAGGACGGCTCCTTCCGCCTTCTCTTCGTCCGTGACGCCCCACCGCAGGTCGACCTCGCTCCACGTCACGCCGCGCTCGTCGCACTGCCGCCGGAGCTCGGGGAACACGCGCTTCACGAGCTCGTCACGTTCGGCCTGCATGTCCCGGAACGTCGACGACACGAAGACGCGGATGGCTCGTTCGACGCCGGTCATCACCCGATCGTGGCACGAGTGGCATGATCAGCGGCGGTGCGCGGGCGCATCGCGGCGGTGCTGGGAGTGTTGGCGTTGTGCGGGTGCGGCGCGCGGGCCGTCGGCCTGCCGGACCTCTCGGCCGTCACAGCGCCCACGGTCGCGCCCCGCTCCGTCGACATCGCCGCCTCGGCCCAGCTCGGTGCGATCCAGCTGCGGGACACGGGCGGTCTTCCGCCCACCGAGCCCAGCGCCGATGGCAGCCTCCTGCCGCCGGCCTTCGACGCGTTGCGCGCCCAGGTGCCGCCGGCGCGGGACTTCGAGCGCATCTCGATCTACGACGACTCCGTGTACTTCACCTTCGCTGACCCAGCCGGACCCGGGCGGTCGATCAGTGCCACGTACTCGGCGAGCGACGGCCTGCGGGTGTTCGATCCCCAGCCGTCGACGGACGACACGTACCCGCTGGACGGCGTCGATGCTGCCGTGCCGGGCCGACTCGTCGCCGGGATCGAGCGTCGGTTCCCGACGCTGCACGCCACCGACCTCGATCTCCGCCGCGGCCTGTCCTACGGCTTCGGGCTGGTCTGGTACGTGAGGGTCCAGGACGCCCGCGGCCAGCTGGCGACGGTGTTCGCCGACCTCGACGGCACGGTCGTGGCCGTCGACACCGCATGAGCCCGATCCGTCGCCTCCCTGCCATCGTGCTCCTGGTCGTGCTGGCGGTGCTGCCGCTGCAAGCGTGGTGGCGGGTGGCCCGACCCGAGGTCGTCGTCGGGAGCGGAACCGCCGGCCTGCACGACCTCGTCTGGGTCGCCAGCGTGACGCCGGACGGCCGCCTCGTGGTGCGCCTCACCTACGACTTCGGCGACGAGGCCGAACGCACCCTCGACATCCGTGTTCCGCCCGGCGCCCGGCTGCTGACCGCCGACGGCGCCCCCGTCGCGGCGAGCATCGGGCGATACGGAACAGTGACGGGTCGAGGGTCGATCACTGTCGGCTACGAGCTCCCCGCCGCCGTGCGCCGCTTCGCCGACGGTGCCTTGCTCGAGTTGGCCGCCGTCACCGACGGTCGAGTCGATGACGACCGGGGGCTGTTCCCATGCCCACGTTGCTACCTGGAACCGGTCGGCTACGGCGACGTTCCCGTTCACGGCGTCCTGTTCGTGCCGGACGCCGCCGCCGTCCGTCTGGCGACGACCCACCTGAGCCAGCTCCAAGCCGACGCCACCACCGAGGCGGTGCGGTTCGTCGGCGTCGATGACGGCGGGCAGGCCGTCGGCTTACTGGCCGCCCTCCCGGCCGGCGCCGTGCCCGATGCCCCGCTCGTCGACGGATCGATCGACGCCGCATTCGCCGCCGCCCGGTCGAAGCTGCGGGCGGCCGGCGTCTCGACAGAGACGCCGAGCCAGCAGGCCGGAACGACGGAGATCGTCACCGCCGTGCTGTTGACCGTGCTGTTCGCCGCCCTGGTGGCGTGGATCGTCGCCCGGCTCGTGACGGCGGCCCGTGAACGGCAGCAGGAAGCGAGCGCCGACGCCGAGCCGCACCCCGCCGATGGGCCGGTACCGCCCGGCGACCTCGAGCCGGCGCTGGCCGGTCTGGTGGTCGGCGCGTCGGGGCCGGGCGAGCGTTCGCTCGTGGCCGGCACCCTGCTGGCGCTGGCGCACCGGGGCGTCATCACCATCGAAGGCGTCGACTCACAACGGTTCGTCCTCACTGTGCCGGCGGGCGCCCGCGGCAAGACCCCGTTCGAGGAGGCCGTCCTGGCCGAGCTCCGACCGCAGGGGCAGCTCACAGCCACCGCCACCTTCACGGGGCCGCCGCTCTGGGGACCGGCCGGCGCCAAGGTTTCGCGCCGTCTGCGGCGGGTGGCGACGTTCACCGCCCTGCGACAACGGCTGGTGCGTGTCACCCTGTCGGCGATCGTGCTGCTGCCGGTGTCGCTCGCCATGGGCGTCATCGCGCTGATCGGGTCAGGCGGGCTGTCGCCGCTCGGCTGGTTCGCCGCCGTCGGCGGCCCGCTGCTGGCCGTCGCCACCGTCGTGCTCACCGGCGTCAGCCTCACCGGCCGAGGCCGCCGGGAGCGGCGTCGCTGGCTGGCCTACGGCGACTGGCTGCGCGCCAACTCGCAGCTGGCCGACGTCGGCGCGCCGGGCGTCGCCGTCTGGGGCGAGGTCCTGCCCTACGCCGCCGCCCTCGGCGCCGCGCCCACGGCGGCCAAAGCCCTCTCACCCCGCCACGGCACCTGACGCTCCCTTCTTCGCCTGTGGCGCCCGTTGGGGCGGAATCCGCCCCATTCGGCGACACAAGCGTCAACGAACGCGTCGGGTCTCGTCCGCCCCGGTGCCGAACGCCGCCCTGGCAGCGGCTCCCCGCCCCGCCCCTCGGGCAGGGGTGTCAGCGGGTTCGTGGGGAGTCGAGTTCGGTCGGCACGCCCCCCCGGGCGGCCAGACCGAAGATCACGAGCACGTTGAGGAAGATGATGATCAGCGACCACAGCGGGAAGTGGGGCAGGAACGCGAACTCGAGCAGAAGGTCGACGCCAGCCACGGCGATGCCGGCGAACCGTGCCCATGGCAGCCCGACGATCACCGGGAAGGCGATGACCATCATCACGACGCCCACGACGAGCACCACCCAGCCCCACACCGCGAGTCGGTCGGTCACCGGCAGCGCCGCGCTCGTGGTCGGGTTCTGCTCGAAGACGTCGGAATCCGTGACGGCGATGAGTCCGTCGATCATGTTCATGATGCCGAGTAGCAGGAGGATGATGCCGGAGAAGAAGCGCCAGCCGAGCGCCGAGCTGATCTCGACGTCGCCCGCACGGACGGGGACCGGCCGATCGGTGTGCGAAGCGCTCATGAGGCCTCCCGAGGACCCGATCACGATCTCATCCCGATCGAGAGCGGGCATCACCCCCATCGGATGAATCGCCGTGGTCGGCGCTCGCCTTCACGTGCCAGCGCCGCTGCAGCCAGATCGTGATCGTGCTGGAGGTGAGGATGCCGAGCACGTTGGTCCCCAGTACCTCCAGGCCACCGCCGGCATCCTGGTAGCCCTCCAGGGCGACGGAGGCGCCGACGTAGGCCGCCGCCGGGATGGTGGTGATGGAGATGGCGACACCCACGGCGGCGCTCCCGGCTGTCTCGTACGCCAGCATGCCGGCCATGCCGGCGGCCAGTGCGACGAGCACCGTCCCGGGACCCACCTCGGTGAGCGAGTCGCCGAGCACGGTGTTGGCCAGGTCGAGGTCGCCACTGATGCGGCCGACGGCGCGAAGCAGACCGGTCGTGGCGGCGGCGGCGGCGACCACCACGGCGAGGCCGAGGAGGAGTGTGACGAGCGCCATCGTCCACACCCGCGGGCGCCGTTCGACCAGGCCGACGGCGGTGGCCGAGATGGGCAGGATGTCGGGGCTGATCGCCATGGCTCCGACGACGAGGATGGACGACCCGGTCAGCACTCCGACACCGGCCACGACCCCGGACGCGACCATGTACAGCAGGTACAGGAGGCCGGGTCGAGCGTGGGCGCGGGCCCGGCCCAGGACCTCGGTCCAGATGAGGGCGTCACGGCCCGCCACCCCCTTCCGGCGACGCCAGCCGAGCGGCTCGACGCCGGACGACCGCGA
Source organism: bacterium (assembly GCA_046725105.1). Taxonomy (GTDB): domain Bacteria; phylum Actinomycetota; class Acidimicrobiia; order Acidimicrobiales; family Ilumatobacteraceae; genus DASXAI01. The sequence goes on from JBKOXV010000248.1 coordinate 23,378, forward strand.
GAGCGACACGTCCTCGGCGCCCAGTTCGTACTCGCGGAGCACCGCGAGGACGCCATCGGCGGCCTCGGCGTCGATGTCGCCGGTCAGCTCGGTCATCCCGCCGAGGGTCCGGCCTCCGATGACGAGGTGGCGCACTCCCGGCAACGGCGCCAGCCGAGCGCCCATGGCATCCGCCTGGTCGGGGGGCGCGTACGCCCGTAGCCGCAACATCGGCCCAAGCTACGAGCGCGGCACCGAGGCCTCGACGCCCTCGCCCGGAAGCAGGCTCTTCTGGTCGAGCGTGTACAGCAGGGCGAGAGCCGGAATGATCACGACGGCGGCCACACCGAACACGACGAGGATCGCCGTCAGCGTCCCGGACGGAGCGGCGGCATCGGCCACCGTCAGCGAGGTCGGCAGCATGTAGTCCCACTGGGCCACGCCCCACCCCACGACGATCGAGGCGACGGCGCCGATCGCCAGCAGGCGGGCGCCACGAGGCGACCGGCGGACGAGGAGCACAATCGAGCCGGCGCCGCATATCGCCGACACGATGACGCACGGGAGCGCCCGAGAGGCCAAGCCGTGGAACACGTACTCGGCGTCGGCGTGCAGCACGAAGATGCCGACGAACGCGGCGAGACCCGCCACGACAGCCGCGATAACGGCCCGGCGGCGGAAGTACTCGACCATGTCGGCGCTCTGGAGCCGGCGGGCGTCCCAGACGAGGTAGGTGGCAGCGAGGAAGGCGCACATGGTCACGGCCAGCACGCCGCCCAGGATCGAACTGGGATTGATCCAGCTCGACCAGGGATCGCCGGCTTCCCCGCCGGCGGGCACTCGTTCTGACGCGATGGCGCCGGCGACGGTACCCATGA
>JBKOXV010000238.1:0-28172 GCA_046725105.1 bacterium
GCCCGGTGGTCCGCCCGGCGCCCGTCCGGGTGGTGGCCCCGGCGGCCCCGGAGGCGGACGCCCCGGCGGTGGCCCCGGCGGCCGTCCCAGCTCGCAGCGACGCGCCCCGCGCCGCTCGTCGCGAGGTCGGCGCCGCCGGAACATGGAGGAGCTGCAGCCGCAGCAGATGACGTCGTACTCGCCGACGGATGCGCCGGTGCCGGAGGGCACGGTCGTCATCGAGCGGGGGGCGACGCCGCAGGAATACGGCCCCAAGCTGAACCGCACCGCCGCCGACGTCGTGCGCTTCCTCCTGCAGCACGGCGAGATGATCACGGCCACCATGCCGCTCACCGACGAACAGATCGAGCTGTTCGCGCTCGAGCTGGCGGCGGACGTGCTCCTCGTCGATCCGGGCCAGCAGCAGGAGATGGAGCTGCAAGCCCTGTTCGACGACACCGACGACGACGATCCCGAGCGCCAGCGCCAGCGCCCGCCGGTCATCACCGTCATGGGTCACGTCGACCACGGCAAGACGCTGCTGCTCGACCGCATCCGCTCGGCCAACGTGGTGGCCGGCGAGGCGGGCGGCATCACCCAGCACATCGGCGCCTACCAGACGGTGTACGACGGGCGCACCATCACGTTCATCGACACGCCCGGCCACGAGGCCTTCACGAAGATGCGCGCTCGAGGCGCCGAGGTCACCGACATCGTCGTGCTCGTCGTGGCGGCCGACGACGGCGTCATGCCCCAGACCGTCGAGGCCCTCAACCACGCCAAGGCGGCCGAGGTGCCGATCGTGGTGGCCATCAACAAGATCGACCGCGAGAACGCCGATCCCCAGCGCGTCATGACGCAGCTCTCCGAGCAGGCCCTCGTGCCCGAGGCCTGGGGCGGCGACACGATCATGGTGGAGATGTCGGCGCTCCAGAACCTCGGCATCGACGATCTGCTCGAGCAGTTGCTCCTCCTCGCCGAGGTGGAGGAGCTCACCGCCAACCCCGAGGGCCGGGCCAAAGGGGTCGTGCTGGAGGCCAACCTCGACGTCGGACGGGGTCCCGTGGCCACCATCCTCGTCGACAAGGGTCTCCTCAAGGTGGGCGATCCGGTGGTGGCGGGGGCGGCGTGGGGCACCGTGCGTGCCCTGCTCGACGACCACGGCCAGCAGGTCAAGGAGGCGGCCCCGTCCACACCGGTCCAGGTACTCGGCCTGTCGAGCGTCCCCGGCGCCGGCGACGAGTTCCGCGTCGCCCCCGATCTGCGCACCGCCAAGACCGTCGCCGAGGCGCGGGAGCAGCGCCAGCGCCTCGCCGGCCAGCGCGCCGACGCCCGGGTCCAGCGGGGCGTGAAGCTGGAGGACGTCTTCGACCAGATCCAGCGGGGCGAGACGGCCACGCTGAACCTGGTCCTCAAGGCCGACGTGCAGGGCAGCCTGGAGGCGCTCACGGAGGCGTTGCGGCGCCTCGAGCGTGACGACGTGAAGCTGGCGTTCGTCCACCGCGCCGTGGGCGGCATCACCGAGAACGACATCTCGCTCGCCGCCACCACCAACGCCACCATCATCGGCTTCGGCGTCCGGCCCGACCGCAAGGCCCGGGAGCTCGCCGACGCCGAGCAGGTCGAGATCCGTACCTACGAGATCATCTACCAGGTGCTCGAGGACATCGAGAAGGCCATGGTCGGCCTCCTGGCGCCGGAGTTCGAGGAAGTCGTCACCGGCGACGCCGAGGTGCGGGAGATCTTCCGCATTCCGCGCGTCGGTGCCATCGCCGGCTGTTACGTGCAGTCGGGTGTCATCACCCGCGGCTCCAAGGTCCGCTTTCTTCGCGACGGCGTCATCATCTGGAAGGGCGCCATTTCGTCGCTCAAGCGGTTCAAGGAGGACGCCCGCGAGGTGCGGGAGGGCTTCGAGTGCGGCATCGGCCTGTCCGACTTCCAGGACCTCAAGCAGGGCGACATCATCGAGACGTTCGAAGAGCGCGAGGTCGTCCGGAGCTAGATGTACGTGCTGGCGGTCGAGGTCGACCTGCACGTGCCGACTTCCCGCTCGCTGAAGGAGAAGCGGATGGTCGTGAAGTCCATCCTCGACGGGGCCCGGCACCGGTTTCGTGTCGCCGCCGCTGAGGTGGGCTGCCACGACCAATGGCAGCGGGCCGAGCTCGGCTTCGCGCTGGTGGCCAGCTCCGAGCGCCACGCCCTCGATGTCGCCGACGAGCTCGATCGCTTCCTCTGGTCGCGGCCCGACATCGAGGTCCTCTCCATCGAGCGGCGGTGGTTGGAGTGAGCCCGCCCCGCCGCGCCCGGCGGCCGGCCTCGACGCGTCGAGCGCCGCGCACGGCGCGGCTCAACGAGCTGCTGCGTCAGGTCGTGGCCGAGGAGCTGAGCCGCATCGGAGACGAACGCCTCGAGCTCGTCAGCATCACGGTCGTCGACGTCGACGCCGACCTCAACCGGGCCATCGTGTACTTCGACTCGCTGAGCGGCGAGGCCGGCGACGCCACCGTGCTCGAGGCGTTGGGGGAGCATCGCCGCCGCCTGCAGGCCAGCATCGGCGGTCAGATCCACGCCCGCAAGACGCCGGTGCTGCAGTTCCAGCCCGACGACGTCATCCGGTCGGCCGAGCGCATCGAGGACATCCTGCGTCGCAACCCCCCGCCGGAGCGCGGCCCTGACCCGTCGTAGGCCTCCGTCGGTGCACGGCGTGTGCGTCGTGGACAAGCCGGCCGGCATGACGAGCCACGACGTGGTGGCGGTGTGTCGCCGGGCGCTGGGGGAGCGGCGCGTCGGCCACGCCGGCACCCTCGATCCCGACGCCACGGGCGTCCTGGTCGTCGGTGTCGGATCGGCCACCCGGCTGCTGCGGTTCCTGAGCGCGGCGCCGAAGTCGTACACGGCCGAAGTCGTGCTCGGCGTGGAGACCACGACGCTCGACGCCGGCGGCGAGGTGACGGCCCGCCACGACATGGGCACCGTCACGCTGGACGACGTGCGCCGGGCGGCGGGCCGGCTGACGGGCGCCATCGACCAGGTGCCCCCGATGGTGTCGGCCGTGCACGTCGGCGGCCGCCGCCTCCACGAGCTGGCGCGGGAGGGGATCGAGGTGGAGCGGGCGGCCCGGCCGGTGGTCGTCTCGGAGTTCGAGGTCGCGTCGACGCCCGACCCGCTGGTGTACGAGATCGCCGTCACCTGCTCGGCCGGCACCTACGTGCGAGTGCTGGCCGCCGACCTCGGCCGCCTACTCGGAGGAGGCGCCCATCTGCGCCGGCTGCGGCGCACGGCCGCCAGTGGCTTCACCGAGCACGAGGCTCGACCCCTCGACGACCTCGAGCTGCTGCCGGTGCGCGCGGCGGTGCGCGATCTCACGCAGGTCACCGTCGATCCGGAAACGGCGCGGCGCGTCGCCCATGGTGCCGTGCTGCCCCAGCCGCCGGGCGCCGGCCCATGGGCCTTCCTGTCGGACGACGGCGAGGTGCTGGCCGTCTACGAGGAGCGCGACGGCGCCCTCGTGAAGCCCGCCGTGGTGCTGGCCCACGGGACCGCGACCGGCCCGGAGCGGTAGCGTCGTCGTTCGTGCACGTGATCACCGACGTCTCCGAGGCGCCCTGGGGCGAAAGCGCCGTCGTCACGATCGGCGCCTACGACGGTGTCCATCTCGGCCATCAGGCGGTGATCGCCGAGGTACGGCGCATCGCCGCCGAGCGGGGGGCAAAGTCGGCGGTCGTCACCTTCGACAAGCACCCGGCCCTCGTCGTGCGGCCGGAGTCGGCGCCCCAGTCGCTCACCGACCTCGACCAGAAGCTCGAGATGCTGGCCGACACCGGCATCGACGCCACCGTCGTGATCACCTTCGACGAGCACCGCGCCACCGAAGAGCCGGAGGACTTCGTGAAGGAGGTCCTGGTCGACGGTCTCCACGCCGTGGTCGTGGTGGTTGGTGAGGACTTCCATTTCGGCCATCACCGGCGGGGCAACGTGCCCCTGCTGCGTGAGCTCGGCGCCCGGGAGGGCTTCGAGGTCCTGCCGGTGTCGCTCGTCGCCCGGGCCGACGGCGTCGACGAGCCGGTGAGCTCCACCGCGGTGCGCCGGGCCCTGGCCGGGGGCGAGGTCGACATCGCCGCCCACCTGCTGGGCCGCGATTACGAGGTGCGGGGCACCGTGGTGGTCGGCGACAAGCGGGGCCGCCTGCTCGGCTTCCCCACCGCCAACGTCGAGGTGCCCAACCAGGTGTGCCTGCCCGCCGACGGCGTATACGCCGGCTGGTACGAGCGGCCCGACGGCAGCGTGCACGGCTGCGCCATCAACCTCGGCCGGCGCCCCACGTTCTACGAGCACGCCGACCACTCGCTGCTCGAAGCCCACCTCCTCGACTTCGACGGCGACCTGTACGGCGAGCGGGCCGAGGTCCGCTTCGTCCAGTTCCTGCGCAGCGAGCGCAAGTTCGACGGCGTCGACGCGCTGGTCACCCAGCTGAAGCACGACATCGAGTCGGCCCGCCACGTCCTCGGCATGTAGCGAACTGACGCGAGTTTTGGGTCGTATACACCCAAAACTCGCGTCAGAACGGATTAGGCAGGCCAGATCACGGTGCCGGTGCTGTCGTAGACGCCCTTGACGAGGTCGGCGTCGTAGGTGCCGGCCATGGGCGGTGCCGACGAGAACACGCCGGCGGCGGTGTAGGCGTCGACCTCGGCCTCCAGCAGGGCGGCGTCGACCAGGCCGGCGGGCTGACCCTCGGAGCTGTCGGTGACGACCTTGGCCTCGGTGTGCCAGCGGAACGACTCGCCCTCCTGCGTCAGATGGCTCTGGCTGCCGGCCGTCTGCATGAGGTCGATGCAGGTGGCGACGGCGGCGTCGGGGTCGGCGATGGCGTCGGCCAGCCCCTTCATCGACGCCCGTACGAAGTCCTGGACGGCGGTGGGGTGCTCCTTCAGGAAGGCCTGCGACGTGTAGATGAGGCCGAACGTGCCGGGGATGCCGTCGGTTGCCGGGTCGAACATCGTGAACGGCACGCCGGCCCGCTGGAGGATGCCGGGCTCGTTCGACCGGAAGCCGGGGCGCCCGGCGATCTGCTGCTGGAAGTGGGCGATCGGATCGAAGCCGTCGAGCAGGACGGTGTGGTAGTCGCGGCCGTCCTGCAGCCCCGCTTTCACCAGCATGGCCGTGATCGACTGTGGCATGGCGCCGAGCACGCCGATGGTCTTGCCCTTCAGGTCCCCGAGCGCGGTGACACCTGACGTCGGCTTCACGAGGAGCACGTTGATCGGCTGCTTGCCGTCGTCGACCACCACGGCCAGCTTGGCGCCACCGGTGGACTGCTGGAGGACCTCGCTGTAACTGCCGGCCGAGGCGAATTGGGCGGTTCCGGAGGCGACCAGCGGGTAGTTGGCCGTCGAGAAGCTCGACTTCAGGTCGACGTCCAGGCACATCTTGTCGAAGTAGCCCTTCTGTTCGGCCACCACGACTTCGACGATCGACGCCGATGCGGCGAAGTCGAAGCCCGATAGGTAGGTGATCTTGCCGGCCGCCTTGTTGGCGGCGCACCGGTCGGGCGAGATCCCGCTGGCGGTGACGGTGCCTACGAGGCCGGCCGTCGACGCGCTATTCGAGCTCGACGAGCTGGACGAGTTGTCGCCACCGCACGCGGCGATCGTGAGGGCAGCAGCGGCGGCGACGACGATCGCCGCCCGCCAGGGACGCGAGTTCATCGGAGTGGACCTCCTGCGCACGGGCGCGTTGCAGGGACGGGCTGCAAGGGCGCCGGTCGGCGCGGTGCGACGAATCGCAGGAGATGCCAGGGGTCGCCGGAGCGACGGTGGCCAGACTAGCGGCCCCCTCCGCGGTTTTCAGGGGCGGCTCGACTGGAGGGTGTGACGGACCCGGGTGACGTGTTCGAGGAAGGCGACGGTGTCCTCCTGGGCGGCGTGGCGGGGGCGGGGGAGGGTGACGTCCTCGATGGCGGCCACGCGGGCCGGGCGGGGCGTGAGCACCACGATCCGGTCCGACAGCATGACGGCCTCGGTGATCGAGTGGGTCACGAACAGCACGGTGGCCTCGTGGCGCTCCCACAGCCCGAGGAGCAGGTAGCGCATCTCGGCCCGGGTCATCTCGTCGAGGGCGGCGAAGGGCTCGTCCATCAGCAGGATCGGCGCGCCCAGCGCGAACGCCCGCACCAGGGCGACCCGTTGCTGCATGCCGCCCGACAGCTCCCGCGGGTAGGCGTCGAGGAACCCGCCCAGCCCCACCTCGTCGAGCAGGGCCAGCGTGTCGGCGGCCGACAGGCCCCCGTCGCCCCGATTGACGTCGGTGAGGAGCCGGGCGTTCTGGCGTACGGTGCGCCACGGCAGCAGGGCCGGCGTCTGGGGCACGAACCCGAACTGCTTGGCCCTCCGACCGGCGGCGGGCGGCTCCCCGCCGACTGTCACCTGGCCACCGTCTGTGGCCAGCAGGCCGCCGACCAGCCGCAGCAGCGTCGACTTGCCGCACCCGCTGGGCCCGATGAGGCTGACGAACTCGCCCCGGCGGATGTCGAGGTCGATGCCGGCGACGGCCGGCACCCGTCCGGCGCGCTGCGTGAACGCCTTGGAGACGCCGGCCAGGCGCACGAGGGGCGCCTCGCCACTCATTCCGCCCGACGCTACCGAACCGGCCCGCCGCTGCTATCCTGACCAGGTCCGTCGTGGCCCCGGCTGCGGCGTGATGCGCCTCGGCCACCGTCGGGGTGCGACCTCCCCGCCTCGCCGGGGACGTCCAGCGGAGGAATGCCACACACCGTGCCGAACACCCAGGAAACCATCGCGGCCCACCGGCTCCACGAGACCGACACCGGGTCGCCCGAGGTCCAGATCGCCCTCCTCACCGCGCGCATCAACCACCTCACCGAACACCTCAAGGTCCACAAGAAGGACCACCACAGCCGGCGCGGCCTGCTCATGCTGGTCGGCCGGCGCCGCCGGATGCTCGACTACGTGCGGGCCACCGACGTCGAGCGCTACCGCTCCATCATCGCCAAGCTCGGCCTCCGCCGATAGCCATACGACCCGACGAGCGGCCTCCGGGCCGCTCGCTCACAATTCCGACCGAGCGGCGTCCGGTCGGTTGTCAGTCGCCGATACCTGACCGCCAGGACAGGAACCGCCGACTGGGAACCGGCCCGCCGCTCCGACGAGGTCACCGCCCTGCCGGTAGGTGACCCAGAAAGGAGCATCCGTGCCGGATGCCACTACCGCCCGGGAGACCCACACAGAGGGGCCGGTCTCGGGCACCGACAAGGTCCTGCACTTCGAGACGGGCAAGCTGGCCCAGCAGTCCCAGGGCGCCGTGCTCGCCGGGATCGGCGACACCCTCGTTTTGGCGACGGCGAACGCCGCCCACTCGGTGCGGGAGGGGATCGACTTCTTCCCCCTCACCGTCGACGTCGAGGAGCGCGCCTACGCCGCCGGCAAGATCCCCGGATCGTTCTTCCGGCGGGAGGGACGTCCCACCGAGAACGCCATCCTCACCTGCCGCTTGATCGACCGGCCGCTGCGCCCGTCCTTCGCCGACGGCTACCGCAACGAGACGCAGGTCGTCCTCACCGTCATGGGAGCCGACCAGCACAACCCGCACGACGTCGTGGCCATCAACGCCGCGTCGGCCGCCCTCATGCTGTCCGGCATGCCCTTCGAGGGCCCGGTGGGCGCCGTGCGCCTGGCCTACAGCCAGGAGGGCACCTGGATCCCCCACCCGACCTACGAGGAGGGTGACGCCAGCACCTTCGAGCTCGTCGTCGCCGGCCGTGAGCTGGCCAACGGCGACGTCGCCGTCATGATGGTCGAGGCCGGTGGCAGCGAGAAGGCGTGGGAGTTCTACGCGGAGGGCGCGCCCAAGGTCACCGAGGCAGTCATCGCCGACGGCCTCGAAGCGTCCAAGACGTGGATCAAGGAGTCGATCGGTCTCCAGCGCCAGCTCGTCGAGCAGGCCGGTGTGCACGAGCCGATCCCGTTCACCCCGGTCCTCGACTACGGCACCGACGTGTGGGACGCCGTGAACACCGTCGCCACGCCGCTCCTCGCCAAGGCCGTCACCATCCCCGGCAAGGCCGAGCGCAACGAGGCGATCGACAACGCCGCCGGCGAGACCGTTCTCCGCCTGGCCGGCACGTCCGGGGAGACGGGCCCCTTCACCGGCCGGGAGAAGGAGATCAGGGAGGCCGTTCGCGCCCTCACCAAGAAGCTGGTGCGCAAGCGGATCGTCGAAGAGGGCCTCCGCATCGATGGTCGCGGCCCCAAGGACCTGCGCCCGCTGTCGGCCGAGGTTGGTGTCATCCACACCGCCCACGGCTCGGGCCTCTTCCAGCGGGGCGAGACGCAGGTGCTCACCGTTTGCACGCTGGCCATGCCGCGCATGAACCAGCTGCTCGACACGCTGTCGCCCGAGACCAACAAGCGCTACCTGCACCACTACAACATGGCGCCGTGGGCCAACGGTGAGGTCGGACGGGTCGGCTCGCCCAAGCGGCGCGAGATCGGCCACGGCGCCCTCGCCGAGCGGGCGATGCTGCCCGTCGTCCCGGGCCAGGAGGAGTTCGCCTACACGCTGCGCCTCGTGTCCGAGGTGCTGTCGTCGAACGGCTCCACGTCGATGGCCTCGGTGTGCGGCTCGTCGCTGGCCTTGATGGATGCCGGCGTGCCGATCAAGGCGCCGGTGGCGGGCATCGCCATGGGTCTCGTCTTCGCCGAGGGCAAGTACACGACGCTCACCGACATCCTCGGCGCCGAGGACGCCTACGGCGACATGGACTTCAAAGTCGCCGGCACCTCCGAGTTCGTCACCGCCCTGCAACTCGACACCAAGATCGACGGCATCCCGGCCGACGTCCTGGCCGGCGCCCTCCAGCAGGCCAAGGAGGCCCGCCTCACCATTCTCGACGTCATGGCCGGCGCCATCGCCGAGCCGCGGCCCGAGGTCCGGGAGACGGCCCCCAAGATCGTGAGCTTCACCATCCCGCTCGACAAGATCGGCGAGGTCATCGGGCCCAAGGGCAAGGTCATCAACGCCATCCAGCAGGAGACCGGCGCCGACATCGCCGTCGACGACGACGGCGTCGTGGGCACCGTCACCGTCGGCTCCACCGACGGCGCCAAGGTCAACGAGGCCCGGCGCCAGATCGAGCTGATCGTGAACCCGCCCACGGCCAAGGTCGGCGAGGTCTACACCGGCCGGGTCGTGAACGTCACGAAGTTCGGCGCGTTCGTCAACATCCTCCCCGGGCGCGACGGGCTGGTTCACATCTCGAAGCTCGGCCGCGGCAAGCGGATCAACCGAGTGGAGGACGTGCTCGATCTGGGTGACGAGGTCACCGTGCGGGTCGACGACATCGATCCCAACGGGAAGGTGAGCCTCACTCCCATCGGTCCCGACTTCGAGGGCGCGCCCGCAGGCAACGGCGCCGAGCCGGCGTCCGCCATCGCCCCCTCCGACGCGCCCGCCACAGTGAGCTTCGAGGATGCCTTCGAGTCCGAGGCCCGCCAGGTCTACGGAGACCTCGGGCCCGGCGAGGCACCGGCCGGGAACGACCGGCCCGGCGGCGGCGAACGGCGGGGCGAGCGCGACCGCGACCGTCGGGGCGGCCGGCGTCGGCGGTGAGCCCGCGGCGCACCCCCGTCGAGATCACCACCTTGGCCTCAGGTTTGCGCGTCGTCACGGAGCGCATGCCCGAGGCCCGGTCCGTGTCGGCCGGCGTCTGGGTCGGCGCCGGCGCCCGCGACGAGCCCGACGAGCTGGCCGGCGTCTCGCACTTCCTCGAGCACCTGCTGTTCAAGGGCACCGACGGCCGATCGGCCCGCCAGATCGCCGAGGCGATCGACCGGGTCGGTGGCGACATGAACGCCTTCACCACGAAGGAGTACACGGCGTACTACACGCGCCTGCCGGCGCGTGAGCTGGCCCTCGGCCTGGAGGTGCTGGGCGACGTGCTCACGGCGCCGGCGCTCCGCGACGTCGATGTAGAAAGCGAGCGTCAGGTCATCCTGGAAGAGCTCCTCATGGACGAAGACAGCCCCGAGGACAAAGCCCACACCCTCCTGTACGAATCGCTCTTCCCGCGCCACCCGCTCGGCCGGGAGACCGCCGGCATGCGGGACACCGTCAGCGCCATCACGCCCGACGACATCCGCCGGTTCTTCGCCTGCTGGTACCAACCGGCCACGATGGTGGTGGCCGTCGCCGGCGGCCTCGACCACGACACCGTCGTCGCCGAGGTCGAGCGCCGCTTCCCCGCGGCCGCCGGCGGCACGAAGCCCGTGCGCCAGCCGCCGGCGGCTTCAGTCGTGCCATTGGCCGTTCGCCGCCGCCGCACCGAGCAGGCGCATGTCGCCATCGGCTTTCGCAGCGTCGCCCGCACCGACCCCGACCGGGAGGCGCTCGACGTCCTCAACCACTGCTTGGGTGGCGGCATGTCGAGCCGGTTGTTCGACGAGATCCGCGAGCAGCGGGGACTGGCCTACGCCGTCTACTCGGCGCCGTCGGCGTACGCCGATGCCGGCGCGTTGGCGATTTACGCCGGCACCACGCCGGCCAACGTCGATCCCGTGCTCGACCTCATCGAGGTCGAGTTGAAGAAGCTGGTCGCGGCGGGCCTCGGCGACGACGAGCTGGCCGTGGCCAAGGGGTACCTCACCGGCTCGTACCTGCTGAGCCTCGAGGACCCGTCGAGCCGCATGGCGCGCCTCGGCGGCCTGCTGGTCACGACGGGCGAGATCCGGCCCGTGGCCGAGCAGGTGGCCCGCTGGGAGGCCGTCGACCAGGAGGCCGTGCGGGGAATGATCGACCGCGTGCTGTGCGGGCCTCGGGCCCTCGCCGCCGTCGGGCCGCTCACCAAGGCGTCGCTGCGGCGCGTGTCCTGACCCCCCTATCCGTTTCGCGCTAGTTCAACGACCTCTGGGGTTCTCGAACTGGCGTGAAACCGACGGGTGCCTAGGCGGGCGGGCCGTCGGCGGCCATCCCGGCCAGGTCGTCGCGCCACCCGTCGAACCACGGCGGGGCCGAGAAGATGAGCCACGTGGCGCCGGTGTCGGCGAACTCGTCGAGCGGAACGGCGGGATCGGGGCTCACCGCCACGTCGAAGCCGGGCCGGGTGCCCGTGATGGCCAGGACCTGGGCCACGTGGTCGGGCCGCATGAGGTCGTCGGGGGCGAGCGGGATCACACCGTCCCACCGGCGGGCCCGCTCGAACGGGCGGCGGTGCGGCACGACGCCGGCCACCCAGACGGGCGGGCGGGGCCGTTGCAGGGGCGCCGGGAGGAAGGCGGCGTCGACCCGGTAGTGCGGCCCGTTGTGAGTGAACGGTTCGCCCGTGAGGAGGCCGGCGAGCACCTCCAGGCCGTCGTCGAGGAGCGACGCCCGCTCCTTGGCGTCGGAGGGATCGCCGAAGGCGGCGAAGTCGTCGGTGGGCGGTTCGCCGAGGCCCACGCCCACCACGAGACGGCCGCCGCTCAGGTGGTCGACCGTGACGACCTCCTTGGCCACCTTCCACGGCCGCCGCCGGGCCAAGGGCGTGACCAGCGCGCCCAGCCGGACCCGTTCCGTCACGGTGGCGAGCGCGCCCATCATCACCCACGGGTCGACCACGTCGAGGCGCAGGTGCCGTCGGAGGTGAAGGTGATCCCACAGGAAGACGCCGTCCCACCCGTTGGCCTCGGCTCTGGTGGCCAACCGCACGAGTTCCGCGGTGGGGCCGACGTTCGGGAAGCTCAAGCCGTAGCGCACGAGCGTGAGACTACGGTGACATTGATGACCATCCGGGTGGGTGTCTTGGGCGCCGGCGGCCGAATGGGCTCAGCCGTGTGCGACGCCATCGCTGCCGATCCCGACCTCGAGCTGGTGGCGGCGGTCGATCCCGGTCACCTCGGCGCGGTGGTCCACGACCTCGACGTGGCGGCTGACCCGGCCGCGCTGGCCGAGGCCGGCGCCGAGGTCGCCGTCGACTTCACCGTGTTGGCGGCGGCGCGGGACAACGCCCGGTGGTGCGCCGAGCACGGCGTCCACGCCGTCATCGGCACCACCGGTTGGGGCCGCGACGAGTTGGCCGAGCTGGGCAAGATCTTCACGACCAGCAACTGCCTCGTGGCGCCGAACTTCGCCATCGGGGCCGTCCTGATGATGCGCTTCGCCGAGCTGGCGGCGCCGTACTTCGAGACGGCCGAGGTCATCGAGCTCCACCACGACGCCAAGGCCGACGCCCCGTCGGGCACGGCGATGATGACGGTGCAGCGGATGGCCGAGGCCTCGCCGTCGTGGGCCGCCGACCCGACCCGCCACGAGGTCGTGCCGGGAGCCCGCGGCGGCGCCGGTCCGGCCGGTATCCACGTCCATTCCGTGCGCCTGCGGGGCCTTGTGGCCCACCAGGAGGTGCTGCTGGGCACGGCGGGCCAGACCCTCTCCATCCGCCATGACTCGTACGACCGGGCGTCGTTCATGCCGGGCGTGCTGCTGGCGGTGAAGCAGGTCTTCTCCCGGCCCGGCCTTACCGTCGGCCTGGACGCACTGCTCGGCCTCTAGCGGCAGACGGTGGAGGTGCCGTAGCGGCGGGCCAGCTCCTCCTTGATGCCCTTCACCCCGTAGAGGGTGAGGATCTTGTGGGCGTACAGGAGGTCCTTCTGCGCCGCGACGCTGCCGGCGAAGGCGTCGGAGCACAGCTCCGGCTCGAGATTGGCGGCGGCCAGGATGGCCCCGGTGGCGCCGAGCATGCCGGCCCAAGCCACGATGGCGGCGCTGCCCGTGTACAGCGGCTTGTGGTAGACGGCGAGCGTCTCGAGCAGGCGCTCGCAGTCCCCCGAGGAGTCCTTGAGGCCGGCGACCTTGAGGGCCTAGAGGTCGTCGACGGCGATGCCGGGCGGGCACCACTGCGGATAGTGGTACGCGATCACGGGCATGGGGCCGGCCGCCGCCACCACCTCGCCGAAGAACTCGCGCACGTCGCCGTGGTGCGGCGACAACGTGAGGGCGGCGGCGGCGCCGTGCTCGGCGGCGCGGCGGGTGAGGTCGGGGACGCTGACGCCGGCCGACAGGTTGCCGGTTCCCAGGATGACGGGCACGTCGTCACCGACCGTCTTGCGGACGGCATCGAGCAGCTGGAGTCGCTCCTTCATCGACAGGTGCGACGCCTCACCGGTGGTGCCGGCCACGATGATCGCCCGCACCCCACGCTCGGCGAGATGGAGGGCGTGCTTGGCCGTGGCGGCGTGGTCGACGTGACCGTGCTCGTCGAAGAACGTGACGAGGGCGACGCCGACCCCGGTGAACACAGGCTGGCGGCTCGGTGCGGTCATGCAGAGTCTCCTGAGGGTGAGTGACGGTGGATCATGCGGGCGAGGGCCTGGTCCCGCGACGTGATGACGATCTGGTCGAGATTGACGTGCGGCGGGCGGGTGACGGCGAAGGCGATCGTGTCGGCGACGTCGTCGGCGGTGAGCGGGTCGACGCCCTCGTACACCTGGGCGGCCCGCTCGGCGTCGCCCCGGAACCGCACGACGGAGAACTCGGTCCGTACGAGGCCCGGGTCGACTTCGGTGACGCGGATGGGCCGCCCCAGCAGCTCCATGCGCAGCACCTGGGTGAAGGCCCGCACCCCGAATTTGGCGACGTTGTAGCCGCCGCCGCCCGGGTACGGCTCGATGCCGGCCACGGAGCCGAGCATCACGACATGGCCGTCGCCGCTGGCCTCGAGGGCGGGCAGGAAGGCCCGCGTCACGCGGACGGTGCCGAGCACGTTGACGTCGAACATCCAGCGCCAGTCCTCGTCCGACGATGTCTCGACGGGGTCGAGCCCCTTGGCGCCACCGGCGTTGTTGACGAGCACCCGGCACTCCGGCACTTCGGCAGCGAAGGCGTTCACGGACGCCGGATCCGTGACGTCGAGCGGGAGAGCGCGGCCCCCGACGGCCGCGGCGACCTCCTGCAGCCGGTCGAGCCGGCGGGCGCCGACCACGACCTCGAACCCTTCCTTGGCCAGGCGGTGGGCCGTTGCGGCGCCGATGCCACTCGACGCGCCGGTCACCACCGCCAGCCCCCGGTTCATGGAGCGACGCTAGCGCGCCCGACCTCTCGGATCACCCGGCGGCCTCCTCGTCGGCGGCGGGCTGCTCCCGGGGCGGCAGCTCGCGCACGGCGATCGACGCCCGCCGGAACGACTGGGCCATCGTGAGGACCAGGAACGCGCCCGCCACCCACCACTGGTAGCGGGTCAACCAGTCGAGAACCGTCTCGAGGGGGTCCTGGAAGGCCTTGCCCATGAACCAGAAGAAGACCAGCCGCACGAGGATGCCGCTGGCCAGCACGGTGGCGAACGTGCGCGTCGTCATCTGGCGGGCACCGGCCAGCAGGCACACCAGGTTGCTGCCCGGCATCAGGAAGAGGATCGGGACGGCGGCGCGGTCGAACGCCCGCTCGACCCAGCGGATGGTGGCCGGGGTGCCGCCCGCCTGCCGTTCGAGCCAGCGCAGTCCTCGGTCGCCGTACCACCGGCCGAGCAGGTAGAACGCGACGGCTGGCGTCACCAGACGGGCGAAGCTCACCAGCGCGTACGGCACGGCGCCGATGCCGGCCGCAACGGCGAGCAACAGGTGGCGGTTGCGAGCCGAGAGCGCCAGCAGGGCCAGGGGATGGTCGCGCGCCAACGACGCCGACAGGATGGTGCCGACGTTCGACGCCACCAGGAGGGCGGCGATGACGCCGAGAAGAACGGCCAACCGGCCCCGCTGAATCGGCGCCGGGGGAGCGCTGACGACGGCCTCCACCCGGGACACGCTACGACAGAACCCGCCACTACTGTCTGGCGCGGCTGCGGACATGGGGAGGTCGCGATGAAGGGCCTGATGCAGGACGTGCCGCTCACGCTCGTCCACATCTTCGAGCGTTGCGAGAAGTACTTCGGCGCCAAGGGCATCGTCACGGCGAGGGCCGACGGCAAGGACCGGTCGTCGTACGCCGACTGGGCCCAGCGCACCCGCCGCCTGGGCGGTGTCCTCGACACGCTCGGCGTCTCGGCCGACGGCCGGGTCGCCACGTTCGGATGGAACACGGCCCGCCACCTCGAGCTGTACTTCGCGGCGCCGTGCACCGGCCGCGTGCTCCACACCCTCAACATCCGGCTGTTCCCGGACCAGCTCACCTACATCGTGAACCACGCCGAGGACGAGGTCATCTTCGTCGACCGTTCGTTGGCGGCGCTGCTGTTCCCGCTGCTGCCGACGTTCACCACCGTCAAGCAGCTCGTGCTGATGGACGACGGCAAGGGCGACGTCCCCGACGCCAACGGCCTGCCCGTCCACGACTACGAGGCCCTGCTGGCCGACGCCGCACCGGTCGGCTTCCGCGTCGACGACGAATCGGCGGCGGCATCGATGTGCTACACGAGCGGCACCACCGGCAACCCCAAGGGCGTCGTCTACTCCCATCGCTCGACATACCTGCACACGATGGGAGCGATGCTGGCCGACGGCGTCGGCGCGCGGGAGGCCGACCGGGTGATGCCCGTCGTGCCGATGTTCCATGCCAACGCCTGGGGCCTTGCCCACGCCGCCGTCGCCGCCGGCGCCGACCTCGTGATGCCCGGACCCGACCTGTCGCCCCCGGCCCTCGCCGACCTCATCGTGGACGAGCGGGTCACCGTAGCCGCCGGCGTGCCGACCATCTGGATGGGCGTGCTGCCGCTGCTCCACGGCCGCGACACGTCGGCTCTGCGGGCCATCCCGTGTGGTGGATCGGCGGTTCCGAAGGCGCTGTCCGAGGCCTACCGGGAGCAGACCGGGCTGCCGATCCTGCACGCCTGGGGCATGACGGAGACCAGCCCGGTCGCCTCCGTCTGCTGGCTCAAGACGACGGTCGCCGCCGGCCGCTCGGACGACGAGCTGGCCGACGTGCGGGCCGCCCAGGGTCTCCCGCTGGTCGGCGTGGAGGTGCGCATCACAGAACCCGGTTCCACCGAGCCGCTGCCCTGGGACGGCGAACAGTCCGGCGAGCTGCAGTGCCGGGGACCGTGGATCGCCGCGACGTACTACAACGAGCCGCGGGCGGGGGAGAGCTTCACGGCCGACGGCTGGCTGCGCACGGGCGACGTCGCCACCATCGACCCCGAGGGCTACATCCGGCTGGTCGACCGCACCAAGGACCTCATCAAGTCGGGCGGCGAGTGGATCAGCTCGGTCGAGCTGGAGAACGAGCTCATGGCCCACCCCAAGATCGCCGAGGCGGCCGTGATCGGCGTCCGGTCCGAGAAGTGGTCGGAGCGGCCCCTCGCCTGCGTGGTGCTGAAGCCGGGCGAGGAGATGACGGCCGACGAGGTGCTCGACTTCCTGCGCCCCAAGGTGGCCCGCTGGCAGGTGCCCGAACGCGTCGAGTTCATCGACGAGGTGCCGAAGACCTCAGTCGGGAAGTTCTCGAAGAAGACGCTGCGGGAGCGCTTCGCCGACGTCGTCGTGCCGTAGGCGGCGCTGGTCTCAGCGCTCGTCGGCGTGGCAGCAGACCTCGAGCTCCATGCCGTCGGGGTCGCGGAAGAACAGCGACCACTCGTCGCCGAGCCGCTGGATCTCGCCGATGTCGGTGCCCGCCGCCGCCAGCCGGTCCCGGACGTCGTCCAGGGTGCGCCGGGAGTCGACGGCGAGGGCGAAGTGGTCGATCGGGCCCCGGCCGCCCTGGCGGCGGCGATCGCCGATGATCTGGTCGGGCGTGGTCTCGAAGATGTTGAGGGCGGCCCCACCGCCGAGGTCGACGATGGCCATGCGCGGGTGGTCCTTCCGGGCCCCCATCTCGAAGATCTTCCGCGCCTCGAAGACGCTCGTGTAGAAGCCCACGATGCGGTCGAGGTCGGCAGTGATGGTCGCGACGTGGTTGAACCCGCTGGTCACCGGCATGGGTAGATGATCGCGCGACCTCGCCGCGACGCAGGGAAGTTGGATGTGAGGGCGCCCTTTCCGGCTCCCAGCCGTCCAACTTCGCGCTGCCCTTGACGCTGAGACGGTTTCCGTCTTACTGTCTCAGAGATGGAGGGCGACCGTGATCGGGTGCTCGACGCCGCCAAGCGGTGCTGCGAGCGCTGGGGCATCGCCAAGGTCACCGTCGACGACATCGCCAACGAGGCCCGGGTGTCCCGGGCCACGCTGTACCGCCTGTTCCCCGGCGGCCGCGACGTCCTGTACGAGGCCCTGCGGGTGAGGGAGACCGAGGAGTTCATGGTCACCCTCACCGGTCACGTCGGCGAGGCCACCACCTTCGAGGACGTCGTGGTGCAGGGCGTCGTGCACGCCACCCGCATGCTCCAGGCCGACGAGCACCTGAAGCTCATGCTGGCGTCCGAGCCGGGCGAGGTCCTGTGCGATCTCACCGTCGAGGGCCTGCCCCGCATCTTTCGCGTCGCCACCGTCTTCCTCACGCCCTTCTTCGCCCCGTACATCGGCCGCGAGCAGTCGGCCCGCCTGGCCGAGTGGCTGGCCCGGGTCGTGCTGTCCTACTTCCTCGCCCCGTCGCGCTACGTCGACCTCGCCGACGAGGTATCCGCCACCGAGTTCGTCAGATCCTTCGTGTTGCCGGCGTTCCAGCCGTCTTCCGTCCCAACCGGGAGGTAATTCCAATGTCGTCCACCGAGGAGCTCATCGGTCGAGCCGACGTCAACGACGTCGAGGCCATCCTCGCCATCACCAACACCGACGTCGACGAGGTGGCGCACGCCGTCGCCGACAACGCCGACGCCCTCTTCACCTGGGACTACAGCCTGGCCCGCCCGGCGCTGCGCAGGCTGTACGAGAAGGCCAAGACGGGTCAGTGGAACGCCAGCACCGACCTGCCGTGGGACACCCCCGTCGACCAGGAAGCCATCGTGATCGCCAACAACGACCAGGCGATCGCCCGCGGTCTCAACATGGACCCCGACTACTTCCGGGGGTCGCCCGTCGAGCACTGGACCGAGCAGGACTGGCTCCGGTTCAACATCGAGCAGCAGAGCTGGACGCTCAGCCAGTTCCTCCACGGCGAGCAGGGCGCCCTGCTGTGCACGGCCAAGATCGTGGAGACGGTGCCGTGGTACGACGCCAAGCTCTACGCGTCCACCCAGGTGGTGGACGAGGCGCGGCACGTGGAGGTCTTCGCCCGCTACCTCGACGAGAAGCTCTCCGGCCACTACCCGATCAACGCCCACCTGCGGTTACTGCTCGACGACATCGTGAACGACAGCCGCTGGGACATGACCTACCTCGGCATGCAGATCATGGTGGAGGGCCTGGCCCTCGCCGCCTTCGGCTTCATGCACCAGATGACCACCGAGCCGCTGCTCAAGCAGCTCCTGCGCTACGTCATGAGCGACGAGGCTCGGCACGTGGCCTTCGGGGTGCTCAGCCTCAAGGAGGTCTACGACGGCATGTCGGCCCAGGAGCTGCGCGAGCGCCAGGAGTTCGCCTTCGAGGCCGCCGTCCGGATGCGCGACCGCTTCCTCAGCCAGGAGGTCTGGGATCGCATGGGCGTGAAGCCCAAGGACATCATCCCGTACCTGCTGGCCGATCCCACGCGCACGCTCTTCCAGCAGATGCTGTTCTCCAAGATCGTGCCGAACTGCAAGAAGCTGGGCCTGCTCGACGCCGCCGACGGCTGGTTGCGTGACCGGTTCACCGAGATCGGCGTCATCCAGTTCGAGGACTGGGTCGACACCGGCGAGGAGTACGGCGCCTACGGGCTCGATCAAGAAGCACCGGCGCCGGCCGCCAGCTGACCCCCCTGCTTTTCACGCCGGTTTGAGAACCTCAGCGGTTCTCGAACCAGCGTGGAACGGATAGGGACGGCGACCAGCCGGTCGCGTCGTTTAGCCTGGTCGGCATGACCGGACGCTTCGGCGGTGTCGCCACCGCCATGGTGACGCCGTTCGACGAGGACGGAGCCCTCGATCTCGACGCGGCGCGCGATCTCGCCCGATACCTCGTCGGCAACGGCAACGACGGGCTCGTCGTGGCCGGCACGACAGGGGAGAGCCCTGTGCTGTCCGACGACGAGAAGCTGTCGTTGTGGGCGGCCGTCGCCGAGGCGGTCACGATCCCCGTCGTCGCCGGCACCGGCACCAACGACACCGCTCACTCGGTGCACCTCACGGCCGAGGCGTCGAAGCTCGGCGTGGCCGGCGTGCTCGCGCTGTGCCCGTACTACAACCGGCCGTCGCAGGCGGGCATCGACGCCCACCTGCGGGCGGTGGCCGCCGCCACCGACCTGCCCGTGATGATCTACGACATCCCGATCCGCACGGGCCGCAAGATCGCCACCGATACGTTGCTGCGGCTGGCGCGCGACGTCCCCAACGTCCTGGCGCTCAAGGACGCCGCCGGCAATCCCGGGGAGACGGCGCGTGTCGTCGCCGAATCTCCAAGTGACTTCGAGGTGTACAGCGGAGACGACGCGCTGACCCTGCCGCTGCTCGCGGTCGGCGCCGTCGGCGTGGTCGGCGTGGCCACCCACTGGTGTGGCCTCGACGTCGCCGAGATGCTCGACTGCTGGCGGAAGGGCGACACCGACGGCGCTCGCCGCGTGAACGCCCGCCTCCTGGAGAGCTGGGCCTTCGAGACGGGTGATGCCGCGCCGAATCCCGTTCCGGCCAAGGCCATGATGCGCGAGCTGGGCCTGCGGGTCGGCGAGTGCCGGCTGCCGATGGGCCCGGCTCCGGCGGGGCTGACCGAGCGGGCGCGGGAGGTCATGGCCAATCTCGTCGCGGCGCGCGGATGACGGTGGTCCATGGCTGATCCCGTCCGGATCAGCTTCCTCGGCGGTCTGGGGGAGATCGGCCGCAACTGCATGGTGATCGAGCAGGAGGAGCGGCTCCTGCTCATCGACTGCGGTCTCATGTTCCCGGACGCCGACATGCACGGCATCGACCTCGTTCTGCCCGACTTCACCTGCCTGCGTGAGAACGGCCACCGCATCGAGGCGTGCGTGGCCACCCACGGCCACGAGGACCACGTCGGCGGCCTGTCGTACCTGCTCCGCGACTGTTCGTTCCCGATCTACGGGTCCGCGCTCACGCTCGGGCTCGCGGCCAACCGCATCGACGAAGCCGGTCTGCTCGACCGCACCCAGTTCGTCACGGTGCGAGACGGCGAGCGGCGCCGGATCGGCCCCTTCGACGTCGAGTTCATTCCCGTCACCCACTCCGTGCCCTACGCCCATGCCATCGCGGTGCACACCCCGCAGGGCGTGGTGCTGCACTCGGGCGACTTCAAGCTCGATCTCACACCGGTCGACGGCCGCCTGACCGACCTCGGTCGCATCGGTGCGATCGCCACGACCCAGGGCATCCGCCTGCTGCTGTCGGACTCCACCAACGCCGAGCGCGGGGGCTACGCGCCCAGCGAGCGCGATGTCGGCGCGGTCCTGCAGGCCACGTTCCACGCCGCCGAGGGCCGGCGGGTCATCACGGCCAGCTTCGCCAGCCACATCCACCGCATCCAGCAGATCGCCGACGCCGCCATCGACTCCGGCCGCGTCGTGGCCACCCTCGGCTTGTCGGTACGCAAGAACATCCGCCTGGCGCGCCAGCTCGGCCTGTTGCACATCCCCGACGACCGTCTGATCGACATCGAGCAGATCGACGAGCACCCGCCCGAGCGGTTGTGCGTGATCTCGACCGGCAGCCAGGGCGAGCCTATGTCAGCCCTGGCCCTGCTGGCGGCGGGCAACAACCGCTGGCTGAAGGTGGGCGAGCACGACACGGTGATCCTGTCCAGCCACGCCATCCCCGGCAACGAGTTCAACGTGAACCGGGTGATCGACGGGTTGCTGCGCTCCGGCGCCGAGGTCGTGCACACCGGCATCTCCGACGTGCACGCCACCGGGCACGCCCAGGCCGACGAGCTCAAGACGCTTCTGGCCATCGCCCGGCCCGAGTGGTTCGTCCCGATCCACGGCGAGTACCGGCACCTGCTGGCCCACGGCAAGCTCGCCGTCACGATGGGGGTGCGGCGTGACCACGTCCTCGACTGCACCGACGGCGACACGATCACCATCACCGACGACGGCGTGAGCCTGACGGGCCGCGTACCGGCCGGGCTGCTGTACGTCGACGGGATCGTGGGCGACGTCGGGCGAGGCGTCCTGCGCGACCGGCAGGTCCTGGCCGACGAAGGCGTCGTGGTGGTGGTCGTCGCCGTCGACGTCCTCTCCGGCAAGGTGATCACGGGACCGGAGATCATCACCCGCGGCTGGGTCTACGCCCCCGAGGCCGACGCCCTGCTCGACGAGGGAGAGGCGCGGGTGGCCGAAGCGGTCGAGGCGGCTTTCGCCGCGGGCACACGCGACGTCGAGCTGCTGGAGAAGGAGGTGCGCCGGACGGTCGGGCGCTTCGTGAGCGAGCGCACGCGCCGGCGGCCGATGATCGTGCCGGTAGTAATGGAGGTGTGACGCGGGTCTTGCTCACCGTGGCGACGGCCGCCTTGGCCGCCGCCTGCTCGAGCGGGGGTGGGCCGTCGACCGACAGCAAGACGCCGGCGCTGCGCATCGACCTGGCGCCCGCCGGCGTGGCCGCGCTGGAAGCGGCCCGCGGTGGGCCGCAGCAGTACACCGAGATCAACGCCTTCGACCAGGGCGTGAATCTGTTCGTCGCCATGGGCGACGGCACCGAGGTGGCCTACGTGTACCGGGACAGCGGCCTCGAGCCGCCCGGCTCGGCCCAGCCCGCCACCGGGACGCCGTTCGGCCTGCAGGGTGTGGCCGTCGACGCCGGCCCGCGGCTCCTGGCCGACGTGAACACCCGGCTGCCCGAGGCCACCGTCGTCGCCGTCTCCCTGGTGCAGCGTCCCGTCGACGGCCTGGTCTGGGACGTGGGTGTCATCGGCGAGAAGGGCGGGCGCATCGACGTGCTCTACACCCCGGCCGGCGTCTTCCTCGGCCCCGTCGCCGACCAGTAGCCGCGACAAATTTCGCCCGTGGCGCCCGTTGGGGCGGAATCCGCACCAAATCCCGACACAAGCGAGGGGGACAGGCGGCGCGAGCGAGAGGATGGTGAGGATGTCCGAACGTTCGCGCGCCCTCTTGGTACGGTGAGTGTGTGGCGACGCGACGGTCGTCGAGTTCTCCGCGGTCCGGCTCGTCGTCGGGACGCGGGCGCCGGCCGACGGGCTGGCGCGCCACGGTGGAGGGTCACGAGTCCGACCTCATCGGGATCGGCCTCGTCGCGTTCGCCGTGCTGCTGGCCCTGGGCGTCTACGGCGACTTCGCCGGCATCATCGGCCGCGGCCTGGACTGGCTGGCCGCCCTCGTCACCGGTGAGGCCCGATACCTCCTCCCGATCGCCCTCGCCGCCGTCGGCTGGGCGCTGATCAGCAACCGGCGGTCGTCGAACCGGCTCCGCCTCGTGGTCGGGTGCATCCTGCTGGCGGCAGCCGTCCTGGGCGTGCTCCACGTCCTGCGCGGCCCGCACGAAGTGTCGGCCTCCTACGACGACGTGAACGATGCCGGCGGCTGGCTGGGCGCCGTCGTCGGTGAGCCGCTCCGCAGCCTGCTGGCGACGGCCGGGTCGACCGTGCTGCTGATCGCCCTCGGCGTGGCCGGAGCCGTTCTCGCCACCCAGTCCTCGGTGCGCGCCCTCGCTCAGAGCGCCGTGAAGGGAGCCCGTACGGCCGGGGCCCGAGTGGCCACTGTCGGCCGGCCGGCGATCGACGTGGCCCGCCGGAAGTTCGACGAGGTGTCGACGCTGGCCAGCGAGCGCCTCGGAGCCGACGGAAACGGCGACCGCGATACCGACGGCGCGAGCGCCAGCGCCAGCGACACCCCCACGGCGGTCATCGATCCCACCAACCCCGGTCTGCCGCCACCGCAGCTGTACGACCACGCCCTCGAGGCGCCCGACCGCCGCCGCCGTCCGGCGCTGCCGCCCCCCGACCCCACGACCCGCTCGCCCGAGCAGCTCGCCATCGAGCTCGGCCCCGCCACCAGGGGCACCTGGAAGCTCCCGCCCGCCAAGGTCCTCGAGCGCACCACGGCCCAGCTGATCGACCGCCAGGCCATCGAGGAGCGCGGCCACGACCTCGAACTGGCCCTCGCCTCTCACGGGGTGGAGACCCGCCTGGTCGGCATGACGGTCGGCCCCACCGTCACCCGCTACGAGCTCGAGCTCGGGCCGGGCGTGAAGGTGGCCCGGGTCACGGCGCTCCACAAGGACATCGCCTACGCCTTGGCCGCCCTCGACGTCCGGATCCTGGCGCCGATCCCTGGCCGCTCGGCGATCGGCGTGGAGGTCCCGAACAACCGCCGCCAGCTGGTCGCCCTCGGCGACCTGTTGGCCTCGCCCGAGGCCAAGGCGGCCACCCACCCGCTCGAGGTCGCCGTGGGCAAGGACATCGCCGGCCGGACGGTGATGCTCAACCTGGCCACCCTCCCGCATCTCCTGATCGCCGGCGCCACCGGAGCCGGCAAGTCGAGCGCCCTCAACTCGATGATCACCTCGATGCTGATGCGCAGCACGCCCGACCAGGTGCGGATGATCCTCGTCGACCCCAAGCAGGTGGAGATGGGCCAGTACAACCGGCTGCCCCACCTCCTCACACAACCCGTCACCAATCCCAAGAAGGCGGCCAACGCTCTCGCCTGGGCGGTGAGGGAGATGGATCGCCGCTACGACCTCCTGGCCGAGGTCGGCTACCGCGACGTCACCGGCTACAACGCCGCCTTCGACCGCGGGGAGCTGGCGCCCGATCCTGGCTCCGACCGTCAGTACGAGCGCCTGCCGTTCATCGTCGTGGTCGTCGACGAGCTCAACGACCTCATGATGGTGGCCGCCCGCGACGTCGAGGACTCCATCACCCGCATCGCCCAGAAAGCCCGCGCCGTCGGAATCCACCTCATCGTCGCCACGCAGCGCCCGAGCGTGAACGTCATCACCGGTGTCATCAAGGCCAACATCCCGGCCCGCATTGCCTTCGCCGTCTCCAGCCTCACCGACAGCCGCGTCATCCTCGACCAGCCCGGTGCCGAGCGACTGGTCGGCAAGGGCGACATGCTGCTGCTCGGCGCCACGTC
The DNA here is from genome assembly GCA_046725105.1 of bacterium. Taxonomy (GTDB): domain Bacteria; phylum Actinomycetota; class Acidimicrobiia; order Acidimicrobiales; family Ilumatobacteraceae; genus DASXAI01. The sequence continues at coordinate 24,004 of JBKOXV010000238.1, forward strand.
GAACGTGGCCCAGCGGGTGCAGGGCGCCTGGGTCAGCGAGGAGGAGATCCGCGCCGTGGTGGCGTTCTGGCGCCGCCAGGCCCCGGAGGTGCAGTACGTCACGGGCATCGAGGGTGACGACGGACGCGCCGGCGGGTTCGGCGCCAACACCACGGGAGACGACGCCGACGACGAGTCGCTGGTGTTGGCGGCCATGGATCTCGTCGTACGCAACCAGCTCGGGTCCACGTCGATGCTGCAGCGAAAGCTGAAGATCGGGTTCGCCCGCGCCGGCCGCATCATGGACCTCCTCGAGCAGCGGGGCGTGGTCGGGCCGTCGGAGGGGTCGAAGGCCCGTGCCGTTCTGATGACCGTCGAGGAGCTCGATCTCCTCCAGGAGGCCGAGCGGGAGAGCTGAGCTCCCACGGTGGACCCGGTTCGGGCTACGTTCCCACCTCATGGCCGAGCTCACCGAGATCACCTCCGGGCTGCGTTTCCCGGAAGGACCCATCGCCATGCCCGACGGCTCGATCGTGGTGGTCGAGATGTTCGGGCCCCGACTCACGCGCATCCAGCCGGACGGGAGCAAGGAGACGATCGCCGAGATCCCGGGCGGTCCGAACGGCGCCGCCGTCGGCCCGGACGGCGCCTTCTACCTCTGCAACAACGGGGGCTGCTTCACGCCTTTCGAACACGAGGGGCTGCTCCTGCCCGGGCCGTTCGATCCCGGCCGCTACATCGGCGGCCGCATCCAGCGGGTCGATCCCGACACCGGCGAGGTCACCGACTTGTACACCGAAGTCGACGGCAACCCCTTGCGGGCGCCCAACGACATCGTGTTCGACCACCAGGGCGGCATGTGGTTCACCGACCACGGCATTCGCCACGGCCGCAACAGCGACATCACCGGCATCTACTACGCCCGGCCTGACGGCTCCGTCGTGAAGGAGGTCGTGTTCCCTACCGAGGCGCCCAACGGCATCGGCCTGGCACCCGACGATTCCGTCGTCTACTGGGCCGAGACCCACACCGGGCGGGTGCTCCGGCGCAACATCACGGGACCCGGGGAGGTCGAGGCGGTCGCCCCGTTCGACTTCGTGACGCCCTGTCTCGCCGGCCTACCCGGGATGCAACTGCTCGACTCGATGGCCGTCGACGGCGACGGCAACGTGTGCGTGGCCACGCTCATCAACGGCGGCATCACGGTGATCTCGCCCAAGGGTGAGATCGTCGACTTCGTCGCCACCGGCGACCTGATGACCACCAACGTGTGCTTCGGCGGCCCCGATCTGCGCACGGCGTACATCACGCTCTCGGGTGTGGGGCGCCTGGTGTCGACGCCGTGGCCCCGCTCGGGCCTGGCGCTGGCCTATTAGGAGGCCGGCACTAGCCTGGTCCTGCTATGCCGACGCGCTTCTTCGTGGAGACGCTCGGCTGCCCCAAGAACCAGGTCGACTCCGAGAAGATCGTCGGCACCCTCCTCGCCGAGGGCATGGTGGCGGCCGAACACGCCGCCGCCGCCGATCTCGTCGTGGTCAACACCTGCGCCTTCATCGAGGACGCCCGCCAGGAGTCGGTCGACACCGTGCTGGCCCTGGCCGACGCCCGCAAGCCCGGCGCCCGCCTGGTCGTCACAGGATGCCTGGCCGAGCGCTACGGGACCGAGCTGGCCGAGGCGCTGCCGGAGGCCGACCTGGTCGCCGGCTTCGGCGTGCCCGTCACGCTGAGGGCCAAGCCCGGTCGCCGGCCCGTCCCGAGCCTCGACCTGCTGAACCTGCCTCGCCCCCCGGCCCGCGCCCCGTGGGCCTACGTCAAGATCGCCGAAGGCTGCGACCGGACCTGCGGGTTCTGCGCCATCCCGTCGTTTCGCGGCCCGCAACGCAGCCGCCGCCCCGAGTCGATCCTGGCCGAGGTCGAGCAGCTGGGCGCGGTCGAGATCGTCTTGGTGGCCCAGGACCTGGCCTCCTACGGCAAGGACCTCGCCGGGCTGGGCGCCGGCTCGATCGTGCCGCTGGTGCAGGCGGTGGACGAGCGGGTTGCTCGCACCCGGCTCCTCTACCTCTACCCGTCCGACCTCACCGACGCCCTCGTCGACGCCATCTCCACCACCGACGTGCCGTACTTCGACCTGTCGCTGCAACACGTGTCGAAGCCGCTCCTGCGCCGGATGCGGCGCTGGGGCGACGGTGACCGGTTCCTCCGGCGCATCGCCGACATCCGCCGGCGACGGCCCGACGCCGCCTTCCGATCGAACTTCATCGTCGGCTATCCCGGCGAGACCGAGGACGATCACGACGCGCTCCTGGCGTTCGTCGAGGAGGCGCAGCTCGACTGGTGCGGCTTCTTCGCCTACAGCGAGGAGGACGGCACGCACGCGGCGGCGCTCGACGAGAAGGTCGACCGCTCGCTCGCCGACGAACGCCTGGCCGAGCTCCGGGAGCGCCAGGACGCCATCACGGCGTCGCGGCGGGACCTCCTCATCGGGACGAAGGTCGAGGTCCTGGTCGACTCGCCCGGGCAGGCTCGGAGCCATCGGGAGGCGCCCGAGATCGACGGCGTCGTGCACGTACCCGCCGAGCTCGCCGTGGGCGTGATCCACCCCGTCACGATCGTCGACGCCCTCGGCCCGGATCTGGTGGCGGTGGTGTCGGGATGACGTCCACGTACTCACCCAGCGCCATCAAGACGTGGGCCAACGGCGTCACGGTGGCGCGCGTCCTGGTGGCCCCGATCCTGTTCGCCATGATCGCCAACGACGACGGTTCGTGGGCGGCGCTGGTGGTGTGGTTCGCGCTGTGCGCCAGTGACGGCGTCGACGGCTGGCTGGCCCGGCGCCACGGCGTCACCCGGTCGGGCGCCTTCCTCGATCCGCTGGCCGACAAGGTGCTCGTCCTCGGGGCCATGTTCACGCTCGTGCGCTACGACGTCTTCTGGATCGTTCCCGTGCTCATCATCGCGGCGCGGGAGGTCGTCATCAGCGTGTACCGCACCGTGGCCGGTCGGCACGGCGTCAGCGTGCCGGCCAAACGGCTGGCCAAGACCAAGACGCTCTCCCAGCAGCTCGCCGTCGGTATCGCCCTGTGCCCGCTGCTGGCCCACACCCGCTGGCTGTTCAACACCTTCCTGTGGCTCGCCGTGGTCCTCACGGTCATCACCGGCGCCCAATATCTGATCGCCGCCCGGCGGGTGCCGCCGACGGCGCCGCCCGGGGTGATCACCGCGCCGTGAGCATCCGCTGCGAGGTCGTCGCCGTCGGCACCGAGCTGCTTCTCGGGCAGATCGTCGACACCAATTCGGCCTGGATCGGCGAGCAGCTCGCCGCCAACGGCATCGACTGCCTGTTCCAGGCCAAGGTGGGCGACAACCACGGTCGCATCGTGACGGTGTTGCGCGACGCCCTGGCCCGGGCCGACGCGGTCGTGGTGTGCGGCGGTCTGGGACCGACGCACGACGACATCACCCGGGAGGCCATCGCCGACGTGATGGGCACGACGTTGAAGCAGGACGACGTCGTCGCCGACGTCATCCGCCAGCTGTTCGCGTCCCGAGGCCGGCGCATGGCCGACAACAACCTGCGCCAAGCGTTCGTGCCCGTCGGCGCGACGGTCATCCCCCAGGTCCGGGGTACGGCGCCCGGCCTCATCTGCCCGGTGGGCGACGGCGTGGTCTATGCCGTGCCGGGGGTGCCCCACGAGATGCAGGAGATGATGGAGCGAGCCGTGCTGCCCGATCTGCGCCGGCGATCGGGCGACACGTCGGTCATCGCCAGCCGCGTGCTGCGCACCTGGGGGGAGAGCGAGAGCGGCCTCGACGAGCGGCTGCGCGACGTGATCGCCCGCCTCGACGACGCCGGAAGCCCGACGCTCGCCTTCCTCGCCAGCGGCTGGGAGGGCCTGAAGGTCCGCCTCACCGCCAAGGCCGCCACGCTCGCCGCCGCCGACGCCGTACTGTCGACCTGGGAGGCCGAGATTCGCGCCCGGCTCGGCCCGCTGGTGTTCGGCGTCGACGACGACACGATGGAGTCGGTCACCCTCGAGCTCCTGCGGGAACGGCAGCTGAGCCTCGGCCTGGCCGAGTCGGTGACGGGCGGGCTCGTGGCCGCCCGGCTTACCGGTGTGCCGGGGGCGAGCGACGTGCTGCGGGGGTCGATCGTCAGCTACGCCGGCGACGTCAAGTTCGACGTGCTCGGA
>JBKOXV010000338.1:0-7892 GCA_046725105.1 bacterium
GGTGAGGTAGTGGTCTTCGATGTCGGTGATCTGGGCGAGCAGCTCGGACGTGGACCCGGTCAAGGCGATGTGGCCGCGGTGCATCACGTAGGCCCGGTCGCAGTGCTCGAGCGCCTTGCGGACGTGCTGTTCGACGAGCAGGACGGCCGTGCCCATCTGCTTGGCCGCCCGCACGACGGCGTCGAGCAGGCGCTTGACCACGAGCGGGGCGAGCCCCATCGACAGCTCGTCGGCCAGCAGGACACGCGGTTGACGGCTCAGGGCCCGAGCCAGGGTGAGCATCTGCTGCTCGCCGCCGGACAGCAGGCCGGCCCGCACGCCCAGCAGCTTCTTCAGCTCCGGGAACAGCGACAGGGCGGCGTCGAGGTCGGCCTCGGCCACGCGCAGGTTGTCGCGCGCCGTGAGGCCCATGAAGACCGACTTCTCCTCGGTCACGAAAGTGAGGCCGGCGCGGGCCCGGCGGTACAGCGGCGCCGTGGTGACAGCCCCGTTCATAAGCACGTGACCGGCCAGCAGGGGTAGCTCGCCGGCGAGCGTCAGGAGCGTCGTGGTCTTCCCGGCGCCGTTGGCGCCGAGCAGCCCGACGACCTCGCCGGGGTGCACGGCGAGGTCGACGTCGTGGATGACGGCTTGGGGCCCGTACCCGGCCGACACGCCCTCGGCTCGGAGGGCCGCCACCGTGGCGCTCACCGTTCCACTCCTGCCGGCTCCTCGACGCTGGCGGCGCCCTCGTCCTCGGACTCCTCGCCTTCGCCGAGGTAGGCGGCGATGACGAGGGCGTCCCTGCGTATCTGGCGGGGCGAGCCCTCGCTGATCTGGATGCCGAAGTCGAGCACGACGATGTGGTCGCAGACGTTCATCACGAACTTCATGTCGTGCTCGACGAGCAGGACGGCGATGCCCCAGTCGTCGGCCAGGCGGCGTACGAGGTGGCCGAGCTCGGCCGTCTCGACCTCGCTCAGGCCGGCGGCCGGCTCGTCCAGCAGCAACACGCTGGGCCGGGTGGCCACGGCCCGGGCGATGGCGAGCAGCCGCCGCTGTCCGTACGGCAGGTCCTGCACGAGCCGCAAGAGGTCGTGCTCGAGGTGGAACTCCCGGATGGCCGCCACGACCTGGCCGGGCAGGGGCGGCGCGACGGGATGCACGAGGTCTCGCAGATACGACAACCGGTCGCGGGGATCGGACGCCGCCCGCAGATTGTCGAGGACGGTGGCGTCCTCGAAGAGCTCCAGCGACTGGAACGACCGGCTGATGCCGGCCCGGGCCCGTTTGGTGGCGCTGAGGCCGAGCAGCTCGCGGCCGTCGAGGCGCACCCAACCGGCGGCGGCACGCGTGAACCCGGTGACGGCGTCGATCACCGACGTCTTGCCGGCGCCGTTCGGCCCGATGAGGCCGACGACCTGGCCGGGCCGCACGGTGAACGACACGTCGTTCACGGCGACCACACCGCCGTAACGCACCCGCAGTCCGCCGATCTCGAGCGTCTTGGGCGGCACCCGTTCCCGTTCCTCGGGCGGCAGCTCCACCGTCTCGGGCTTCGGTTTGGGCAGGCGCGGGATCTTGGCCCGCAGCTTGGCGCCGAGCCAGGCGATCTGGTTGACGGCTTCCTTGGCGATGCCGTCCTGGTTCTGCAGCACGAGGAGCACGACGAGCACGCCGCCGATCAGCTGGATGTATCGCGTCACGCTCGAGAGGATCTCGTTGGTGATCTGGGCACCGAGGGAGCCGGGGGCCAGCGTCGCCCCGAGCATCGGCCCCATCAGGAAGCCGATACCGCCGATGAAGGACCAGGCGACGGCGAGGATCGACGTGAAGTTGGTGAACTCCGATCCGTAGAGGATCACGTCCTTGCGGAAGGCCAGCAGCGTTCCGCCGAGGGCTGCGATACCGGCCGACAGGGCGAAGGCATACACCTTGGCGCCGGGCACGCTGATCCCCAGGGCGGCGGCGGCCCGTTCGTTGGTGCGCACCGCCAGGAGCCGGCGACCGGACCGTCCCCGCCGCATGCTGGCCACCATCAGGGCGACGACGACGAAGCCGAGCAGGCACACGATGGCGTAGCGACCGGGGTGGGCGATGGCGTTGATGTCCCAACCGAACAGGGTGGGCTTGCCGATCCTCGTGCCGGCGAAGCCGCCCACGAGGTCGCCGTTGTTGAAGATCGTCAGCTCCATGGCCGAGCCCAGCCCCAGGGTGACGATGGCCAGGTTGATGCCGCGGGCCCGTACCGCCGGCAGGGCGAACAGGGCTCCGACCGGAATGGCGGCGGCGGCACCGGCCAGCAGCGCGAGCCAGAACGGCCAGCCGGCCGCGTCGACCAGCCGGCCCGCCACCCATGCGCCGAACCCGGCCAGGGCGAACTGGCCGAGCGACAGCTGGCCGGCGTAGCCGGTGATCACCACGACCGACAGCAGGACGAACCCCATGGCGAAGGTGGTGACAAAGGCGTCCTGCCACTGCGTCGGCACCGACACGATCACGAGGAGAGTGACGGCCACAGCCACCACGAGCGCGACCGGACGGACGCGCCCGCTGCCGACGGCGGGCAGCCGCTGCAGGAAGTAGTCGCGCAGCGGGAGCGCCTGGCCCCGCACGATCATCCACAGCACGATCACGAAGAAGGGCAGCGAGTTGGCCAGGCCAGGGGTGTGTACGTAGCGAGTGAGCTCGCTCTGGGCGATGCCGATCACCATGCCGGCGGCGAAGGCAATCGGGAACGATCGGAAGCTGGCCACGAGCGCCGTTGCGAGCGCCGCCAGCACCAGGTTGGTCATGGTCGCCACCTGGAGCTGCACGATCGGCGCGATCAGGATGGCAGCCACGCCGGCCAGCGCCGATCCCAACGCCCAGTTCACCGTGGCCACCCAGTCGGGCGACAGGCCGATCGCGGACGCCGCCCGCTGGTTCTCGGCGACAGCCGACGTCGCCATGCCGAAGTGGGTGAACCGGTAGAACGCCCACAGGGCCGCGCTGAGCACGGCGGCGATGCCGACGAGGATGAACCGGTCGACGGAGATGGTGATGTCGAACGGGTGGAGCACCGTGACCGGCAGCTCGGACTTGACGAAGGTGATCTTCGACCCGTACCGGAGCACGGCCCCCGCCTGCACCACGATGAGCACACCCAGGGTGGCCACGATGCGGGCGAGGGGCGAGGCGCGCCGCAGCCGCCGCATCACCAGGAGGTGGGTCAGGGCGCCGATGGCGGCGCACGTGAGGATCCCGGCCGCCCAGGCCACCGCCACGGGCTGGTCGTACTCAGTCTTCACCTCCCACTCGACGTAGGCGCCGACCATCCCGATGGCACCGTGGGCGACGTTGAGGACGCCCGAGCCCCGGTAGATGACCATGAGGCCCTGGGAGGCGAGCGAGTACAGCGAGCCCAGGCCGAGGCCGAGGAGTGCGAACCGGATCGCTTCCTGCACCCTTGGGGCTACCTCCCGTCAGCTCGGCGCCGTCGCTAGGCCTGGAAGGGGTTCCCGTCGATGGGGCCCGTCATGTCGTAGGCCTTGTCGTCGAGCGGGGTGAGCTTTCCGTCCTTGATGACGTCGAAGAACACGGTGCGGTTGAACACCCGCGGCAGGCCACCACCGAAGCCGGTGTACGGCTTCGTGAGGTCCAGCTCGGGGATCATGTCGTTGCTGTCGAGCTTCGTCGTCTTGTTGGCGGCCTCGAGGAACGTCTGGTTGTTGATGTCACCGGAGATGCCCTTCACGAGGTTCGTGAACGCCGTGTACGCCGTCCACGTGCCCAACCCGGCCAGGCTGTTCCAGTCGAGGTCCGGGGCGTTGTACTTGTCCAGAGACGCTCGGTAGTCCTCCCACATCTTGCCGGCGATGTTCGGATAGGAGTTCGACACGACGCCGTCATTGGTGAGCTCGGGGAACTGCTCGGCGATCTTCCCGTTCAGGTTGCCCTGGAGGCCGTACAAGCGCTGGTCGGCGCCCGCGGCGGCCATGGCCGGCAGCCAGGCCGCCCAGTTCGAGTCGGACATCCCCCCGGCGATGCAGTCGGCGTCGCCGCTGGTGGCCTCGGCCACCTGGGCGCTGTAGTCGCCCGGGACGGCGGAGATCTTGACCACCTTCCAGGCATTCGGGTCGCCCCCACCCACCTTGTAGGCGTTCTTCAGGGCCGGCAGGGCCACGTCGCCGGCCGGGATGTCGAGCACCACGTTGACCGGGTGCTTGCAGCCGTCCTGCGCCATCTTCCACCCGAGGCCGGCGCCCTGGCCGGGCAGGAGCGAGCCGAGGGCGAAGGAGATCGGGCTCGAGAACTCTTGGGCGACGAGCGGGCAGCACTCTCCGAACCACGCCGTCTTGGCGTTCTCGAGCACCGGGATGATGCGGCTGGCGTCGAAGACGAACGAGCCGACGACGGCGACGACCTTCTCGTCGACGGCCTTGCGGGCGCAGTTGGCTCCCTCGTTCGGGTCACCGCGGTCGTCGCACGTGATGACCTGGAGCGGACGACCGTTGATGCCACCCTTGTCGTTGATGTACTTGGCATAGATCTCGGCCGCCGCCGGGATGTTCGGATAGGGCGGCAGGTTCGTGTTGACGGGCGCGACCGTCATGACCTTGATGGGTGCGCCGCTCGGAGCGGCGGCAGTGCTGGCGGCCGTCGTCGTGGCGCCACTGCTGGCGGCCGTCGTCGTGGCCCCGCCGCTCGCCGCCGCCGTCGTGGCGGATCCGGAGCCGCTGTTGTCACCCCCGCACGCGGTGACGACCAGGACGCCGGCCAGCGCCAGCGCGGCGGCGAGGCGTCCCGGTGTGACCCGCCGTCCTGTTCCGGTAGCCGACGTGAACGAACCAGACATTTCGACCACCCCCCTGTGCCGTCGAGCCCCCCGACCCTCGGCGCGGCCATGTATACCGCGGCATGCTGGCATGCGCAAATATTAGGGTAGTCCTACGTTCACCGGATCCGGGGGGTATGGGAATGAAGATGAAGGCCGCCATCTTGTGGGAGCCGAAGACCGACTGGAGCGTCGAGGAGGTCGAGCTCGATCCGCCCAAGGCGGGCGAGGTGCTGCTCAAACTGGTCGGGTCAGGACTCTGTCACTCCGACGAGCATCTCGTCACGGGGGACCTGTCGCTCGACCCGAAGGTCGCCGAAGAGCTCGGCGTCCAGCAGTTCCCGATCGTCGGCGGCCACGAGGGCGCCGGCGAGGTCGTCGAGGTCGGCCCCGGCGTCACCACGCTGGCCCCCGGCGACCACGTGGTACTCGGCTTCATCCCGTCGTGTGGCCGCTGCGCGTACTGCGCCAGGGGCAAGCAGAACCTGTGCGACCTCGGCGCCTACCTGCTGGCCGGGCGCCAAGTCACCGACTTCACGGCGCGCCACCACGCCCGTGGCCAGGACCTGGGCCTGATGTGCTGCATCGGCACCTTCGGCGAGTACACGGTGTGCTCCGAGGCGTCGTGCATCAGGATCGAGCCCGACATCCCGCTCGACAAGGCCGCCCTCGTCGGGTGCGGCGTCACCACCGGGTGGGGCTCGGCCGTCTACGCCGCCGGCGTCATGCAGGGTGAGACGGTCGTCGTGGTCGGTTGCGGTGGTGTCGGGATGAACGCCGTGCAGGGCGCGGCGATGTCGGGGGCGCGTCACGTCATCGCCGTCGATCCGGTCGAGTTCAAGCGCGAGCAGGCCCAGGTCTTCGGGGCGACGCACTCGGCGGCCTCCGTGGAGGAAGCCGTCCCGCTCGTCACGGATCTCACCTGGGGCGTGATGGCCGACAAGGTCGTCTCCACCATGGGTGTCGGTGACGGCAAGCTGGTCGAGCCGATCATGGGCCTGTGCGCCAAGGGCGGCCGGGTCGTCTGGACGAACGTCGCCGGCATCAACGAGACCGACGTGTCGCTCAATTTGTTCAACCTGACGCTGCTCGAGAAGCAGCTGGTGGGCTCGATCTTCGGCAGCGCCAACCCGCGCCGCGACATCCCGCACCTGCTGCGTTTGTATCAGGAGGGCAAGCTCAAGCTCGACGAGCTCATCACGCGGACCTACACCCTCGACGACATCAACGTCGGCTATCAGGACATGCGCGACGGCAAGAACATCCGCGGGATGCTCATCTACTAGCGGCGCCGGCGTCCGCCGCTTCATCTACTAACGCCGCCGCTTCACCTAACGGCGCGAGTGGGTCGGCGTCCGTTGACGCTCTCGGCGCCCATGTCGTCGGCCGCAGCTCGTACCTTGGCGAGCAGGCGGAACAGCGTCTTCAGCTCGGGTTCGTTGAGCGCCTGCAGTCCGTGGTTGGAGTTGGTCATCGCCTGACACGACTCCTCCATGGCGCGCCGTCCCTTGGGCGTGATCCGGGCCAGCGTCGCCCGCCGGTCAGTCGGGTGAGCGACGCGCTTCACCAGCCCGAGCCGTTCGAGGGCATCCACCGTGCTGGTGACGCTGGTGGGGTGCACCAGCAGCCGCTGGCTCAGCTTGCCGAGGGGCATTTCGCCGTTGCGCGAGAAGTAGAGCACCGCCAGCGCCTCGTGCCGGGCGTGGGTGAGATGGTGCGGCTTCAGCGCCTCTTCGTTGGACTGCCGGATCAGCTCCTCGACCCGAAGGATCGACAGGGCGGGCGCCATGTACGGGCCTCCCCAGCCGTGTTTGCGCCAGTTCTCGGCCGCGGCGAGGATCGGATCGAGGGGCGTGCCGGTGTCCACCGGGCGAGGAGGCTACCCCGCGAACGCGTTGAGTGCCCAACAGTCGGAGTACTAGACTAAATTGCCCTGGGCGAAGGTTCTACTGGGGGAGACACCATCATGGCGCTTGATCCTGCTGCCGCCGCGTTGCTCGAGCAGATCGAAGCGGCCGGGCTGCCGCCGCTCAACGAGCTGCCGCACGTCGACGCCCGCGTCGCCGCCGACGGCTTCATCGAGCTCGCCGGCCCGGGTGAGCCGGTGGCCGACGTGACCGACCGCGTCGTTCCGGGCCCGGCCGGCGACATCCCGGTGCGCATCTACACCCCGGCGGGCGAGCCGAACGGCGCTTGGCCGTGCCTGGTGTACCTGCACGGGGGCGGGTGGGTGATCGGCGGCCTCGACACGGTCGACGCCATCTGTCGCATCCTGGCCAACCGGGCCGGCTGCAAGGTCGTGTCGGTGGACTACCGGCTGTCGCCCGAGCACAAATTCCCCACCCCGTTCGACGACGGCTACGCCGCCGTCGAATGGGTTCACGACCACGCCGCCGAGATCGACGTCGACCCCGCCCGGTTGGCGGTGGGAGGCGACAGCGCCGGCGGCAACCTGTCGGCCGCCATCGCCCTCAAGGCGCGCGACGAGGGAGGACCCCCCCTGCGCTACCAGTTGCTCGTCTACCCGGTCATGAACCACGGCTTCGACACGGAGTCCTACCGGGACAACGCCGACGGGTACCTGCTGACGCGGGACATGATGGAGTGGTTCTGGGGCCACTACCTCACCAGCGACGACCACGGCGCCCACCCGCTGGCCAGCCCGTTGCGGGCCGCCGACCTGGCCGGTTTGCCGCCGGCGATGGTGATCACCGCCGAGTACGACCCCCTGCGCGACGAGGGCGAGGCCTACGCCGACCGGCTGGCGGCGGCCGGCGTCCCGGTCGACCGGATCCGGTACGACGGCCTGATCCACGCCTTCTGGCAGATGCCGGCCGTGTTCCCCCAGGCGCTCGACGCGGCCGACGCTGCCGGCACCGCCCTGCGCAAGGCGCTCAGCCCGTTCGAGACGACGAGTTGACACCCGCGGCGCGGGCGCCGGCGCGCAGCTCGAACCCCTCGTAGTCGTGGGCGGCGACCTCGTCGCAACGCTGCCGGTACGGCCCGACGCCGCCGATGTAGGGCATGAAGACCCGCGCCTTGCCGGCCACGTTGGCTCCCATGTACCAGGAGTTGGCCCGCGGGAACAGCTTGAACT
>JBKOXV010000028.1:0-9615 GCA_046725105.1 bacterium
CATCCGTGTAGTTCGAGAACCCGCCAAATTCGAAGCTGCCGGGCTTCAGGAAGTCCCACGTGTGGAGGGAGTACCAGAACGTGACCAGGAACGGCACCTGGGTCACGACGATGGTGAAGATGAGTGCAGGCAGAATGGGCAGCCGTCGCGACCACCGTTGACGCCCGAGGCGAGGAGGTCGTTCAGCCTCCGCCTGCCGCGCGGCCGGCGGTCCCACCTCCGTCGTCACGGTGGTCACGGTAGGAACCCTGTGAGTGCCAGGACCTATGTCGACACCGCAGCGGCGATCGCCTGGCACTTACCCAGCGCGCCGTCAACGGACTGGTTGCCCGCGATGGCGGCCGAGATCTCCTGGGTGCAGCGAGTGCCGACGTCCTGGAACTCCGGCACGCCGACGTATTGCACGCCGGGCAGCCCCGGGCGCTTCGTCGTCCCCGGATTGTTGATGGGCGCGGCGTTCATGGCGGCGAGCGTGATGTCGGCGAACGACGCCGCCGCCTGCTTGTACTCGGGGAGCGAGTACGTCGACTTGCGGCTCCCCGGCGGCACCGCGGCCCACCCTCCGGCGAGCTTGGTTCCGGCCAGCTTGATGTAGTCCTTCGACGTCGCCCAGCTCATGAACTGCCAGGCCGCATCGGGGTTCTTGGCGCCGGTCGGCAGCGCCAACGCCCATGACCACAGCCAGCCCGACGCCGGTGTGTCCTTGGTCGGGGCCAGGGCATACCCGATCTTGCCCTTCACCGGGCTGTCGGCCGACTCGAGGATGCCGGCGGCCACCGTCGCGTCGTACCACATGGCGACTTTCCCGTCCTGCATGAGCTTGAGGCACTCGTTGAAGCTCGCGTTCGCGGCGTCCTTCTCACCGGCGTCCTTGATCAGCTGGACGTAGAAGTTCGTTGCGTCCTTGAAGCCGCCGGTGTTGACCTGCGCCTTGCCGATGGAGCCGTCGGGTTTGGCTTCCCACCAGGTGCCGCCGAAGGTGTTCACCACGGTGGTGAGTGACGCACCGAGGTCGCCCCAGCCGGGCTTGCCCCGCAGGCAGATGCCAGACATCGTGGGCGAGTTCACCTTGCGGGCCGTGGTGGCGACATCGTCCCACGTCGGCTTGTCCGGAACCTTGACACCCGCGGCGTCGAGAACGTCCTTGCGGTACATCAGGAACGACGACTCGCCGTAGAACGGCACGGCGTAGAGCTTGCCGCCGTTCGACAGCGCACTCTTCACGGAGTCGATGAGGTCAGTGGCGTCGTAGGCAGTGTCCTTGGTCGTGAACGGCGTGAGATCTTGGAGCCAGCCGTTCCGGCCGAACTGAGGCGCCTCGTACGGCCCGATCATGACGGCGTCGTACTGGCCGGCGCCGGATCCCACGGCCTTCGTGACCTGCTCGCGCAACGTCTGCTCGTCGAGGTTGACGAAGTTCACCTTGATGCCGGTGGTCGCCGTGAAGTTGTCGGGCGTGAGCGACTCGATGTCCTTCATCGTCGGGTTGTCGACGATGGCGACCGTGATGGTGCCTTTGGCCGGCGCCGCCGATCCCCCGGTGCTGGCGGCGGGCGCCGAACCGCCCGCGCTCGTGCTCGGCGCTGTCTTGGACGAGTTGTCTCCGCCGCACGCGCTGGCGACCACCCCACAGACCACGACGGCGGCGGCCCAACTCCATCGACGACTGACCGTGCGTGGTCCAATCCTCATCCGGGCCCCCTTCGGAACCGGGGAGTACAGCCGGGGTTTCGTCCCCACTTCCCTACTCCCCACCTGCGTTGTCTTGGTTGTAGCTGTGAATATCTGTGATTGTCAAGGGTTTCACGTTGGTTTATGTTGCTACCGGCGGTGCGGACGCAGAGAGAACGGAGGGTCATGGCAGCGCAGGGGTCACCGGATCGGGAGCCAACGGATGTCCGGCTGAGCCGCGCCTCGCTGGCGTCGATCGGTACGCGGATCGCGGTGCCCCGCTTCGACCCGGCCGCCCTGTCGGGCGGGATCGTCCACATCGGAGTCGGCGGCTTTCACCGCGCCCATCTCGCCGCCTACCTACACGATCTTCTCGACGCGGGCCTGACCACCTACTCCATCGTCGGAACGGGGCTCCTCCGGTCGGACCTCACCATGGCCGAAGCGCTATGGGCCCAGGACGGGCTCTACGTCCTGATCGAGCGGGACGGCGGCGTCGCCAACGCTCGCGTCGTGGGTTCGATCACCGGGTACCTCTTCGCGGCCGAGGACTCGCGGCCACTGATCGACACCATGGCCGACCCGGACACACACATCGTGTCCCTCACGATCACCGAGAGCGGCTATCCAGTCGAAGCGGGGCAGTTCATCGAGACCCCCGGCTTACGCGACGACACTCGCTCCGACTGCCCGTCGACTGCGTTTGGTGTCATCGCCGCCGCGCTCGACGCCCGTCAGCGAGCCGGCCTGCCCCCGTTCACAGTCGTCAGTTGCGACAACCTTCCTGGCAACGGCGACGTGGCCCGCCTGGCCACGGTCGGGGCCGCGGCGATGCGATCCGATCTGCTCGCGCACTGGATCGACAAGGCGGGCGCCTTCCCCGACGCGATGGTCGATCGGATCACGCCGGCGACAACCGACGCCGACCGCGCGTTCGTACGCGGTCACTTCGGGTTCGAGGACAGATGGCCTGTCACCTGCGAACCGTTCCGGCAATGGGCGCTCGAGGACGAGTTCTGCGACGGGCGGCCGCCGTTCGAGCGTGCAGGGGTGCTCATCACGACCGACGTCACGCCCTACGAACAGATGAAGCTGCGCCTGCTCAACGGCAGCCACTCGGCGCTCGCCTACCCAGCAGCGTTGGCCGGCATCGAGCTCGTCGACGAGGCCATGGCCACACCCGCGATCGAACGGTTCGTTCGTTCGCTGATGCGCGACGAGGTCGCTCCCAACCTCACCTCGCCCACGGGCATCGACTTCGACGACTACCAGCAATCGCTCATCCACCGCTTCTCCAATCCCGCCATCGGGGACCAGATCGCCCGCGTGTGCCTGGACGGGTCGGCGAAGTTCGCCACGTTCATCGTGCCCTCGGTCGAGGCGCAGCTGGATACCGGCGGCCCGATCCGGATGCTGGCGCTCGTCCTCGCCGGGTGGTGCCGGTATCTGCAAGGTCGGGCCGACGACGGATCGGCCCTCACGCTCGCGCCCGACCTGTTCCTGGCTGAGGCGGTGGCTGCCGCGCAGGCCAGTCAGCACGAGCCTCGCCAATTCCTGCGGTACAACCGGGTGTTCGGCACCCACCTCGCCGAGTCGGACCGCTTGGTGGACACCTTCAGCGACGCCCTGGCGTCACTCCGGCGCCTCGGGTCCCTCGCCACGCTGGCGGCGTGGACGAAGTGAGCGACGGCGCTCGCATCTCCACGTCCTTTGCTGCCGGCAGACGAATCCGGTCAGAGAATGTGGGCGTGGTCCGACGCCTCGGCCCTGAGATCGCCCGCGGCAGCCGTTCCTCCGTTCGCGCCTGGGGGAACGACGCCGTCGCCAAGGTGCCGCTGCCCACCACGCCCAACGCGTGGATCCTGTTCGAGGCCCGGTACACGGCCGCCGTCCACGCCGTCGGAGCGCCGGTCCCCCGACTCCTCGGCGTCGAGGAGATCGACGGCCGCACCGTGAGCATCTTCGAACGGGTCTGGGGACCGTCGATGTGGGAGCGGATCACGGCCGACCCGTCGAGCGGCGCACGCGACGCCGTCGAGCTGGCGCAGCTGCATCATCGGCTGCTCTCGCTCCCGCCGCCGCCGACCCTACCGCGTCAGCTGGACCGTTTCGCCTGCAAGATCCGAAGGGCGGCGGCATCCGTGGCGAGTGGGCTGGCCGGCCTTCTGCCCGGCCTGCCAGCGGAGGCACCCGTGTACCGGCTGTGCCACGGCGACCTGCACCCGGGGAACGTCCTCGTCAGCGCGGACGGCCCCGTGGTCATCGACTGGTTCGACGCG
This sequence comes from bacterium, assembly GCA_046725105.1. Lineage (GTDB taxonomy): Bacteria > Actinomycetota > Acidimicrobiia > Acidimicrobiales > Ilumatobacteraceae > DASXAI01. The sequence goes on from JBKOXV010000028.1 coordinate 3,951, forward strand.
TCGCGGGGCGACCCCGTGCTGGACGTCGCCCGCACGATGGTGCTCCTCGGCGCCATAGGTCCCGCGACGATCCTGCCCGTGCACCTGCCGGGCGCGACGCTACCCTTGCTCCGGGGCATGCACGAGGCGTACCTCGACCGCATCCTGCACCTGCGTGGTCTGAGCGCCGACGACGTCGCTGCTGCCCGCGTGTTCGCGGTGGCGGCGAGACTCGCCGAAGGACTGGAGCGCGACGAGCTGCTGCGGGCCCTGACGCCTGCCGTATTCCGAGACGCCTAGAGCTGCACGAGCGACCAGAGCGGTTCGAACAACACGGGCGACGAGACCAGGACGAGATCGTCGTTCTCCGGGCAGGGCAGCTCCGTTCGGGCGCCCGCCTCCCGAGCAACCAGCTCGCCCGCGGCGTAGTCCCAGGGGTTGATGTCCCGCTCGAAATACCCGTCGAGCCGGCCGGCTCCCACCCAGCACATGTGCAGGGCCGCTGAGCCGAAGTTGCGGACGTCCCTGACGACAGGAAGCACACGGGCGAGGACAGCAGCCTGCTCTCGCCGGATGGCCGCCCGGTACGAGTACCCCGTCGCGACCAACGCGTCACTGAGGTGCTCGACGGACCTGACCCGGATCGGCCGTCCGTCCACGCGGGCACCCTGTCCGGCCGCCGCCGAAAAGACCTCGCCGCCGCGCACATCGGCGACGGCTCCGGCGACGACGCGCCCGTCGACCGCGGCGGCGATGCTCACGGCGAACACCGGCAAGGAGTACAGGAAGTTCACGGTGCCATCGAGCGGATCGACGATCCACTGCATGGGCGCCCCCGGGCTGCTCGGCGCCCCTTCTTCGGCGAACACACCGGCGTCGGGCGCGAGCTCAGCGAGTCGGGCGCGAATGAAGGACTCCGACTCCAGGTCGGTGGCCGTGACGACGTCGGTCGGCGAGCTCTTGGCCCGGACACCGAACCCGGTTCCCATGCCTCGGCGCACGATCGCCGCCGCGTCCGTGGCCACCGACGCTGCCCACTGCTCGAGGACGACCGGATCAGGTCGGGCCCGGCGGGCCGTCGACTCAGACAAGCCTGAGGTCGACCTCGTGATCGGCGAGCACCGCCACCGCGTCCTGGTCCAAGCCGCTGTCGCTGATCAGCACGTCGATCTCGCTCAACGTTCCGCAGCTGAACATCTGGTCGTTGCCGAACTTCGAGTGGTCGACGAGAGCGACGAGCCGGCGCGCGCTGTCGATCATCGCCTTCTTGATGATTGCCTCGCTCTGGTACGGCGTCGTCATGCCTCGGGGCAAGCTGAAGCCGTCGCAACTCATGAAGAGGAGGTCGACCCGCATGGTTCGAACGGTGCTGACGGCGGACGCGTCGGTCATGGCGAACGTGCTGGCGCGGACACTGCCGCCCAGCACGGTCAGCTCCTGTAGCCCGCGACGCGCCAATGTCATGGCCGTCACCAACGAGTTGGTGACCACGTGCACGGGCCGATCGACGGGAAACACCTCGGCGAGGCGCTGGGCCGTCGACCCCGAGTCGATGATCACCGACCCGCGCTCCGGCACCTCGTCGATCGCCGCTCGGGCGATCCGGAGCTTCTCCGCGGCGTGCCGCATCTCGCGGGTGGCGACGAGCGGCTCGTGATCGTGCCGCTCGACCGGAACGGCTCCGCCATGGACTCGAACGAGCAGCTGGCGGTCCTGGAGCTCCGAAAGATCCCGTCGGATTGTCTCGGTGGTGACGTCGAACCGCCGAGCCAGATCTGACACGTCGACCGACCCGTTCCGCAGGGCGAGGAGGTAGATCTCGCGCTGACGCTCCACTTGCAGCAGAGACGTTCCGGTGTCCTGCGCGCCTGCCATGGCGTCGTCAAGTTAGCCCCGTGTGGGCCCGCACACCGCGCGCCGAGGTGCGCGCCAGGAGCGCCGTCTTCGGTCGCTCCCGACGCGCACGTCGGTCGCTCAGACGTTGACGACGGGCTCACCGGCTTTCGTGATCAGCCCGGATTCGATGGCCTCCTCCTCAGCCGGGACGAACCGCGGGTAGGCAAACACGCCCATCTCGGGCATGTCGAGGCCGGCGGTCTCCTCCTCCGCGGGCGTGCGAACGCCGCCCTTCATGGAGGCGTTCTGGATCTTGAAGAACGCAAAGGCGATGCCGAACATCACGATACAAATCGTGAGCACGCCGGCGACTTGGGCGGCCAGCTGCCCCCAGCTGTGACCGCCGTAAAGGATGCGGTCACACCCTTGCCGCCGAGCGTCACGACGGAGCCGTCGTCGTTCACCATGCCGTTCCACCTGGCCCCGTACTGCCCGTCGGCGAAGATGCCGACGGCGAGCACGTGGCGACCGGCAGCGGTGACAATGGCAAATGAAGGTGGGTGAGCGGCAACGTGTCAGCGCCGCCGAACACAAGCATGGCCGCGGGCATCCCACGACCACCGAGGTCCGCGTCGAGCTCGAGGACGTCGGCGGCCGCACCAAGATGGTGATGACCCATGCCGGAATTTCCGGCGACTCCGCGGGCGCGGCCGGATGGGCAATGGCGCTCGACAAGCTCGCCGCCCACGTCAGGACCCACATCGACCGATAGCGCCCGCCAGGCTGGCTTCGGTGCGAGCCCCTGGCGTGCCCGCGGCCACCCCGCCAGGGTCGCGGTCAGGCCGAGGTGACCCGTTGCGCCCACGCCAGGGTGGCCAGGCCGATGGCCATCATGAGGCAGAAGCTGAGTGTGGCGCCGTTGCCTCCCGTGACGTTGCCGCCGCTGATGCGCCGGAAGCCGATCATCACCTGGACGGCGTAGGCGGCGAAGCCAGCCGCGGCGACCGCAACCAAGGCTGGCTTCCGGCGCAGCGCGCCGAGCAGCGCCAACACCGCGAGTCCGAGGGTGATGGCGCCGCCCAGCCGGTTGTAGGACATGAGATGGAGCTCGAGGGCGCCGTAGCCGACGTCGTGGCCGTCGGGGTTGGTGAACGAACCGGATCCACGGGCCAGGCCGAGGGCGCCGGCCGCCAGCGCGATCGTGGCCAGGGTGGCCTGGGCGCGGGTGACGTGATTCATGACAGCCTCTGCAGGAGCCGGCTCCACGGGCCGGTCCGCTCACGCCAGATCGGTCGCAGGATGCCGTCGAGGCCGGCGGCGCGACCGGCAGCGGTGGCGGCCACGGCCAGGTTGGCGGCGATCATCAGGATGTAGGTCCACGGCCACTCGCCCGGCGTGCGCGCGACGGCCAGGCCGATACAGACGGCTTGCACGGCGCCGATCACTCCCCACAGCCGAGTGGTGAGCCCCAGGAGTAGGAAGGCGCCGAGGAGCGCCTCGAGGATGAGGACGGCCCAGCCGAAGGCCCGGAAGTTGGGGAGCACCACGTGTTCCACGACGTAGGAATACGGGCCGAGCACGGGGTGGCTGACAGCGTCAGCGGTGAAGCCGTAGAGCCCACCGCCACCGACTTCACCGAAGTCAGGCGGCGTCTTCCAGCGGGTGTTCGTCAGCCACAGCACGCCGACGGCGATCCGGATGGCAGCCATGACGGCCCGGCTGGCCCGGTCGGTGACCGGCGGGGCCGCAGTGGGCGCCGCCGGCGGCGCGATGGTCTGGGTCATGGTGCTCCTTCCGGTGGACCCGACCGGGCCCGGGTGGGTCACGTTCAACGGATGGCGAGGCTGGCATCCGTCCCGGGCGGTCGCCCCTGCACGAGCCGCAGCAGGGCGCCGGCCGGCGTGGCGAGAGGCTTGGTCGTACGGGTGAGGAGCAGGTCGGTGTCGAGCCGGCCGCCCCGCACGGTCGGACCGAACGGGCTCCAGAAGGCACCGTCGGCGGTCACCGTGAGCTCGGCCGGGAGCTGCTCGGGAGCGAAGTCCTGGCCCATGCCCCGGTCGGCGGCACGCCCGCGGCGGATCACCGGCCGCACGAGGTGGTCCTCGTCGGGCACCCCGAGCGAACGGTGGAGGGCACACAGGCGGGCATGGGCGTCCTCGTCGAGCCGCCCCGGCTCGACGGTGGTGGCGATCCGCACCCGAATGCCGCGCTCGACCAGTTGGGGGATCGCGGCGACGACCTTGGTGAAGTTGTCCGGGCCCCGGTACTCGTCGTTGGCCTCGGGCTCTGGGGAGTCCAGCGAGATCTGCACCGCGATGGGGCGCCCCGCCAGTGCCTGCATCCGCTCGAGCCGGGAGCCGGCAAACACCGTGGCGTTGGTGAGAACCACGACCGGCAGCAGCTCAGAAAGGCGGACGAGCGTCTCCGGCATTGTGGCGGCGAGGAACGGCTCCCCACCGGTGACGCCGAGATCGGTGAAGCCGAGTTCGGCCGCCTCAGCGGCGATGCCCACCATGTCCTCGACCGTCAGCGCCCGGTTCGGCACACCAGGCGCCGACTCGGTGAGGCAGTAGGTGCACGCCAGGTTGCAGCGATAGTTGCTGTACAGCCATACGCGGCCAGGCAGGATTCCGCTGGCGACGGCCTCGGCAATGTTGCTCATTCCAGTCCTTCCGCGGCGAGTCGCTCGAGGTGCCGAGCGGAGGTCGGGAGGGCGAGGGCGGTGCAGAACCGGTTCAGCATCATCGTGGCGCCGACGAGCATCGTGAGCTCGACAACTTCGTGGTCGGCGCACGACGCGGGCGGCGCCACCACGTCGACGTCTCCCAGGCCGGCGACCGTGTCGACCCACGTCAACAGGTCATGGTCGAGCGGCGAAGCAAAGGCGGCATCGATCGGCGCCTGGTCGCGCAGGGCGCGCACCTCGTCGGCTGACACGCCGGCGTCGAGAGCCACCACGGTGTGGGTCTGCACACAGAACCGACAACCGAGCCGCGCCGAGGTCCGCAAGATCACCAGCTCCTTGGTCCGCGCCGGAATCGACGACGGGCCCAGCACCACGTTCAGAAAGGGGAGAGCCACCTCGAGCAGCTCCGGCACCTGAGCCAGCGCCGCCACGAGCGGACCCGGATCGCCACCCCGGTAATAGGGGCGCGCCAACAAGGGCGCCTGATCCGCATCGAGCAGCTCGACCCTGGCCATGCCGCCCTTCCAGTACATCGGTAGCCTCCTGGCGTTACAGGCGGATGACTGTGCTCGCGCGGCCCGGTGTGGCCCCCACGAGCCGGCTCGGCGTGTCGGGCGGCCTCTCTATGACTCCGGCTCGGTCCGGGAACCCACTCAGGCGTCCTTTCTGCCCAGACGCCTGGAACTCGCCCGATTCGGGTTCGGCCGGGTGCGCCACCAGCAGACCGGGAAGAGATCGCCATCGCGCCGGGTTCCCGTGCTGTGAATACCCGTCGTCGGCGGGGTGGCCGAATGATGGCGGCGCGGTCCGTGATTGTGGGGGTCGCGGTGCTGTTGACGGCGGCGTGCAGCTCGGCGGCGACGGGCGGGACGGCCTCGAAGAACGCCACGCCGATCACGGTGGCCACGGTGGCGCCGTCGCCTCCCGAGCAAGCCCCGTCGGCGCTGGATGATCCGGCCGGCCCCGGGCTTCCGCCACCGCTGGTCGATCCCGCCGAGATCCGCCCCGGCGGCCCGCCGCCCGACGGCATTCCAGCCATCGACCACCCTCAGTTCCTGCACCCGGTCGACGTCACCACGCTACGACCGGTGGCACCAGTCCTCGCCGTCGATGTCGGCAGCGAGCACCGCGCCTACCCGATCGAGATCATGGTGTGGCACGAGA
>JBKOXV010000012.1:0-14570 GCA_046725105.1 bacterium
CGACCACGCGTCGGCACGGCCAGCGTCTGGCCCGGCTTGCCGTCGAAGTCGGCTTCGGCCATGAACGCGGCGAGGTCGCCGTCGACGGCGGCGTCGACCGCCGCCGCTCCCGGCCCGAGCGCGCGGCTTGCGCCGACGGGCACGGCGAGCAGGTCGGCCTGGACGCGATCGACGGTCGAAGCGGAGAGGGTGAACGTGAGCGACACTGGCGCCTCCTGGTCGGTTGCTCAGTTCCGGTCGTCGGTGCGGACGGGGCGAAAGCCGTGCTCCTGCCAGCGTGCCAGCGTGAAGACGAGGTCGGCGAGTCGATTCAGGTACGGGACCACCTGGCTGTCGTCGAGCCAGCCGGCGTCGCGCGCGGCGACCGCCTGGCGCTCGGCGCGACGGACGACGGTACGGGCCAGGTCGAGGGCGGCGGCGAGCGGGTTCTCGCCCGGGACCACGAACTCCTGGGGAGGATCGAAGCGCGTCGTGACGTCGTCGATGACCGGCTCGAGGGCGGCGACCATCTCGGGCGTCACGCGCGAGACACCGGGCTCGAGCCGGTCGCGCTTGGCGGGGTCGGTCGCCAGCTCCGCCCCGACGACGAACAGCTCGCGCTGCAGGCGGAGCAGCAGGGCGTGCAGTTCCGTCCCTGCTTCGGTCAACGCCCGGGCGAGACCGAGTGCCGAGACCGCCTCGTCGACGTCCCCGTACGCCGCCGGACCGGGTGCGTCCTTCTCGACTCGCCCGCCGTGGAACAACCCGGTCGTGCCGTCGTCACCGGTACGCGTGTACACCTTCCGGGGCGCTGCGCTCATGCGCCGAAGCGTAGAGGACGCATAGAACTACGCTGTCGGGCGATGTCCGTCGCCTCCGAGCGGCCGGCACCGACGCCCGGAGCCGAGGCGCCGGAGACCGGGCGCCGGCCTTCCATCGCCCGCAGCTTCGTGCGCGAGGCGCGCCCGAAGCAGTGGGTGAAGAACGTGCTGGTGTTCGCGGCGCCCGGCGCGGCGGGGGTGCTCACCGAGCCGGACCAGCTCGGGCGGACGATGATCGCGTTCGTCGCGTTCTGCCTCGCAGCCAGCGGCACGTATTTCCTGAACGACGCGATGGACGCGGAAGCGGATCGCCAGCATCCGACGAAGCGGAACCGCCCCATCGCGGCGGGCCTCATCACGACGGCACAGGCCAAGGTCACTGCGGTCGTGCTGATCGTGCTGGCGCTGGCGATCTCGGCGCCGCTGAACAACGGCCGCCTGCTCCTCGTGGTCGCCGCGTACGTCGTCGTAACCGTGTCGTACACGCTCTGGCTCAAGCACGAGCCCGTTCTCGACCTCGGTTGCATCGCGGCCGGTTTCGGCCTGCGGGCCATTGCCGGCGGCTACGCCACCGACGTCCAGCTGTCGAACTTCTTTCTCATCGTGGTCGGCGCAGGCTCACTCTTCATCGTCGCCGGCAAGCGCCACGCGGAGCTGGCCGAGCTCGGCGAGTCGTCGTCCGGCCATCGACAGACACTCGGCGAGTACTCGGACTCGTTCCTCAACTACGTGCGCGCGGTCACATCGGGCGTCGCGATCACCGGGTACGCCCTGTGGGCGTTCGAGCGCGCCGCCGAGGTGGGCAACACGTTCTGGTTCCGCCTCTCGATCGTCCCGTTCGTGCTGGCCATCCTCCGGTACGCGCTCACCGTCGAGCAGGGCGGCGGCGGTGCGCCCGAGGAGGTCGTGCTGCGCGACCGCATGCTCCAGCTGCTCGGCGTGGTCTGGCTGGCGACCTTCGCCATCGGAGTCCATGCCGGCTGAGCCCGCGACGCCCGAGCCCCGACGGCTGCTGACGGGATGGGGGCGCACCTCACCCACCGCCGCAGGCGTCGTCGCGCCCGAGACGGTCGACGACGTCGACGACGTCCTCGAGCATCCGGGACGGCGCGGCGCGATCGCCCGCGGGCTCGGACGCAGCTACGGCGACGCGGCGCAGAACGCGGGCGGGTCGGTGATCGACGCCACCTCGCTCGACCGGGTGCTCGACCTGGACCTCGACCGGGGCGTGATCCGCGTCGAGGCGGGCGCGAGCCTCGACGCGCTGCTGCGCCTACTGATCCCGCGCGGCTGGTTCGTCCCCGTCACGCCGGGGACCCGGTATGTCACGGTGGGCGGGGCGCTGGCCGCGGACATCCACGGCAAGAACCACCACGTTGATGGCAGCTTCGCCAACCACGTGGAGCGCATCACACTGCGTACGCCGAAAGGCGTCCACGACGTCGGGCCGGACGACGACCCCGAGCTGTTCTGGACCACGGCCGGCGGGATGGGGCTCACCGGCGTCGTCACGGAAGCGACGTTCCGGCTGATCCCGATCGAGACCGCGTACGTCACCGTCGACACCGAGCGGGCGTCCGACCTCGACGACGCGATGTCCCGGTTCCGGAGCGGCGACGACTCGTACCGGTACTCGGTCGCGTGGATCGACTGCCTGTCCAGCGGCGCCGCCCTGGGCCGATCCGTGCTGCTGCGCGGCGACCACACTCCGCTCGAGCAGCTGCCGCCGAAGCGGCGCAGCACGGCCCGGCAGTACGAGCCGCATACGCGGCTCGCGGCGCCGGCGTGGGTGCCGAACGGCCTGGTGAACCGGCTCACGATGCGAGTGTTCAACGAGGCATGGTTCCGGCACTACCCCAGCGAGCAGCGCGGCCACGTGGAATCGATCCGGTCGTTCTTCCACCCGCTCGACGGCGTGCGCGACTGGAACCGCATGTACGGGAGCCGCGGTTTCGTGCAGTACCAGTACGTCGTACCCGACGACGAGCACGAGACCGTCCGGCGCACACTCGAGAAGCTGAGCGGCGCCCACGCCGCGTCGTTCCTCGCCGTGCTCAAGCGATTCGGGCCCGGCAACCCCGGTCCGTTGTCGTTCCCCACGCCGGGTTGGACGCTCGCGCTCGACATCCCGGCCGGCGCGCGTGGCCTGGCGCCGCTGCTCGACGAGCTCGACCGTCTCGTCGCCGACGCCGGCGGGCGCGTCTACTTCGCGAAGGACTCGCGGGTGCGCCCCGAGCTCGTCCCGGTGATGTACCCGCAGCTGGACAGGCTGCGGGAGGTGCGGGCGCGCGTCGACCCGTCGAACGTCCTCCAGTCCGATCTCGCCCGCCGCATCGGGCTGCTGTGACGCGGCCGTGAAGGACTCGCTCGGCTCGGTCCAGTCCGTGCTCGTCCTCGGTGGCGGCTCGGAGATCGCACTCGCCACGGTGCGCGAGCTCGTGGCGCGGCGGGCGACGACCGTGGTGCTCGCGGCGCGGCGCCCCGACGCCCTCGACGCCGAGGTGAAGGAGCTCCGCGAGCTTGCCGGCGGGCGCCCGAACGTGACGATCGAGGCGGTGCCGTTCGACGGCGACGCCCTCGACACGCACGACGCGTTCGTCGACGGCGTCTTCGATCAGTTCGGCGACTTCGACGTGGTGCTGATCGCGTTCGGCGTGCTCGGCGAGCAGAGCAGAGCCGAGCGTGACGGCGCCGCCGCCGTCGAGATCGCCCGCGTGAATTACCTCGACCCGGTGGGCGTCGCGGTTCCAGTAGCGAACCGGCTCCGGGCCCAGGGGCACGGGACCATCGTCGTGCTCTCGTCCGTCGCCGGTGAGCGGGCCCGCCGGTCGAACTTCGTCTACGGGTCGACGAAAGCCGGCCTCGACGCGTTCTTCCAGGGCCTCGGCGACGCCCTCGTGGGCACGGGCGCGTCGGTGATGATCGTGCGTCCGGGCTTCGTGCACACGAAGATGACCGAAGGCCTCGATCCCGCGCCGTTGGCGACGACGCCGGAGGCGGTCGCGGAGGCGATCATCCGGGGCCTGGAGCGTGGGTCCGAGATCGTATGGGTGCCACCGGCGCTGCGCTGGGTGATGACCGTGCTACGCCACGTCCCGCGCCCGTTGTTCCGCAAGCTCCCGCTCTGACGATGCTTGCCCCTCGCTTTTGGCGTCAATTACGTGCTCTTATGGCACGCGCTTGACGCCAAAACCGTGAACGAGCGTGTCGTCGCGGCGTTCGACTTCGACAAGACCATCTCGACGCGCGACAACGTGGTGCCGTTTCTCCGTGCCGCGGTCGGGCGCGCGCGGCTCACCCGGGCGTTGCTCGCGATCAGCCTGCACCTCGTCCGGGCTGCTTTCGACGACGAACGGCGGGACGCGGCCAAGGTGGCGCTCGTGCGGAGCACACTCGCCGGTTACGACGCCGGCCGGCTTACTGGCGTGGCGACAGAGTTCGCCGATGACGTCGTGGCCCACCACCTGCGACCCGACATCGTCGAACGGGTCGGGTGGCACCGGGACCAGGGACACGAGCTCGTGATCGTGTCCGCCTCGTTCACAAGCTATCTCGACCCGATCGCGGCCCGGCTCGGCTTCGCCGCCGTGCTCGCCACCGAGCTCGCCGTCGGTGACGACGGGAAGCTGACGGGCGAGCTCGTCCGGCCCAACGTGCGCGGCGCCGAGAAGGTGCGGCGGCTCGACGAGTGGCTCGGGGCGACTGCCCCCGACGCCGGCCCTGCGTTCGTGTGGGCCTACGGCGACAGCGCCGGCGACCGCGAACTCCTGGCGCGCGCCGACCAGGGCATCACCGTGCGTCGACGGCCGCGCGCCGCGTCCTGAACCGCGTTACCAGTACAGCTTCACGTAGTGGCGCGTGTACGGGAGGTAGTCGTACAAGGCCTGGCCGGGACACTCCGTCGCGGATGTATCTCGGTGCCCGAGGATGTGGGCGTAGTCGACGTCGAAGGGGTTGACGCCGTGGACCTTGAACTTCCACCGGATGAGGTCCTCCAGCGTGCCGAGGGTGGTGTTCGACGGCAGGACCGAGGAGAACGTCCCCAGGACCGCGATCCCGGTGGTGCCGGTGTTCCAGTTCAGCGAGTGCGCGCCGAGGACCGGCTGGTCGATCCCGCCCAGGCGCCCTTCGAACGGCACGCCGTAGTTGTCGATGAGGAAGTTGTACGCGATGTCGCAGTACCCGAGCGTCTGCACGTGGTACGCCCAGATCCCGCGGAGCATCCCGACGCTGTCGCCGGGCCCGTAGTTGTTGCTGTTGACGGTGTGGTGGACGATCGCGTTGGCGACGTACGTGTACTCGGGACCGCCCGGGCACGCCCACGGGAGATCGCCGCCCCAGCTCGCCCTGGGGACGATCCCACCCGGGATCGACCCCGACCCCGAGGGAGGGCCGCCCTTGGTGGGTGCGCACGCGACGCCGACCGCGACCACCACGACGACCAGCACCGCGAGCAGCCGACGCCGGCGCACGACGAACGCCACCACCAGGCTGGCGAGGGCGGCGGCCGCCAGACCCTGACCGAGCCCGAAACCCTCTAGGGGCTGGGTCGTCGTCGTGCTCGACGGCAGTGCTGCACCGGAGCCGCCGCCGGCCGACGGGGGCGGCGCGCTCGGCGCCGGCGGGGGCGCCGGGGCCGTGGCGGGGGTCGAGCTCGTGGACTCGACGTTCTTCTCCGGCTTCTTGCCGGTGGTCGAGTCGATGACGTTCAGCGTGACGTCCTGAGCCGAGCCATCGTCGAGTCGCACCCGCACTCCGGAGACGTTCTTCCCCACCCAGACCGGCTCGCTGACGTGCTTCGAATCCGGCGTCGCCCCGCCGGCAAGTGCGTCCTGCGAGCCGGGGTCGGGTCCGTTGTCGAAGACCTGGGTCTCGGCCGCTTGTCGCCATTCGCCGTTCGCGTTGCGAACCTCGAACGTGTACTTCGCTCCCTGGTCGCCGTTCCATTGGACGGCGACGAGGTTGGCGTCGGTGCCGACCTGGCCTTCCCACCCGGCGTCGACCGGCAACGAGCCCGGCGTCAGCGCAACGGTGTCGACCTGGGGCTTCGGCAATTGCGGTGACCCCTGCCCCTGCTGCCCGAACGCCCCTGCGGCCAGCACGACCACCGCGGCGGCCGCGAGCGCGGCGCCGACGACGAGCTTCGTGCCGCGGGACTGGATTCGGATGCGGCGTACCTGTCGAGTCTTGCGGTCCATCAAATCGGCTCCGGGCAACAGGTGTCAGAGGTGTGGAAATTGAGGGCGGAGAGGACAGTGTGACAGATATCGTCACGCAGAGGCCAGGACTGAAGAGGAATTTCCCGGAAGGTCGGGCTTCTCGGGGTTGCGTAGCCTCTGCCTTGTGGACAAGCGGCGGCGGCTCAGCTCCTGGCTCCGGGGTGAGGGCATCGAGATCGGTGCCCTCAACAAGCCGTTGGGCGTTCATCACGACGCTCGGGTGCGTTATGTCGACCGGCTGACGGTGGAGGAGCAACGCCGGCAGTACCCGGAGCTGGCCGGCCAGTACCTGGCGCCCGTCGACGTCATCGGAAGCGCCGAGGACCTGACCGCCCTCGAAGGCTCGTCACTCGACTTCGTGATCGCCAACCACCTCCTCGAGCACCTCGAGGACCCGATCGCGGGATTGCTGGAGTTCGAGCGGGTCCTCAGGCCCGGCGGCGTGCTGTACCTGGGTCTCCCGGATCAGCGGCGGACCTTCGACAGCGAGCGCGAGCTGACGAGCGTCGACCACCTCCTGCGCGACCACGAGCAGGGCGCCATCGCGAGCCGGCGCGACCACTACGTCGACTGGGCGCGCCATGTCGTCCACGTCCAACCGACCGAGTTCGACGGCTACGTCGAGGGTCTCATGTCGGACGCGTACAGCATCCATTTCCACTGCTGGCAGCCGGACACGTTCCTCGACTTCTTCGTCGCCGTGCGCGAGAAGGTCGGCCTCGACTTCGAGATCCTCGCCTTCGCGCCCCCCGAGCACGAGGACGACGACGAGTTCATCGTCGTCTTCGCCAAGGGGCGGAACAACGGTGTCCGGCTCCCGCCGGGCCCGCCACCTTCCCGGCTTCGGGAAAGGGTGTTGCACAGCCCGCTCGGTCCTCCGTTGCGGGCACTCAGACGCGCGACGAAGCGCACGCGAAAGTGACACGTTGGGCGCCGGAGGAGCAACGCGCGTTGAGGGCTTGCCCAGTCTGCCTCGAGTCACACAGTCAGCCGCGTCTCGAGCTCGTTGACCACATCACGGGGGACGCGTTTCACGCCGTCACCTGTTCGTCATGCGGCCTCGTGTTCCTGGCGGATCCACCGGAACGGGCCGATCTCGATACTTACTATGCGAACGAACTCGGCCGCGGTATGCGGCACAAGCCCGGCCGCCTGTTCACCACGCTTCGAGGCCGCCTCATACGTAAGGACCTCCGGAAGCTGCTCCCGCACCTCGCACAGGAGGACCTCGTCGTCGATCTCGGTACCGGTGACGGCAGCGTTGCCGTCGAGCTCCGCCGCCTTGGGTATCGCGTTGTCGCCAGCGACTTGTCGCCAGCCGAGGAATGGGCACATGCCGAGATTCCGTACGTGGAGCTGGGAGCGAATTGGGACTTCGCGGAGCTCGTCGACGCCGTAGGTCCGCCGTCAGCCTTGGTGCTTCGACACGTTCTGGAGCACGTCCACGATCCGAGGTTGCTGCTTGAGATCGCTCACGAAAACGGTACGCGTGTCGTCGATGTCACGGTGCCCAACTACGAGAGCCGCCTGCGGCCACGCCTCTCGGCGAACTGGATCCACTGGGATCCCCCTCGCCACATGACGTACTTCTCTCCAGAGACCTTGCGGATGCTCGCGGCCCAAACCGGTTACCAGGTCACGCACCTGGAGACCTACGGGATCGACGAGCTCGTAACCTCTGCCTATCGCGCTGTGTCCTTGAGGGCGCTGGAAGCCAGCGAACGACGGGCACGAGCACTTCGTCAAGTGGCGCGTTTCCTCCAGCCTAAGAGTGTGCTGTCGGGGGTGGGATCAGCCCTTGTGCATCCGATCGGCAACTCTGTCGTCCGCTGCGTGCTCACTCGCGTGAACGGCGAACGAGATAGGTGTGGCTGATCCAGTTTGGGCCGGCGTTGTGATCGTCACGCACACCGACAACCTGACCGCCCGCCGCCGCGACGACATCGGTCACTTCGGATACTGCGATCGCGAACATGTCCGATTTTCGCAGGCAACGGAGTATCGGAATCGGCGCCATTGCCAGCACGGTCCCCTTGAGCGTGCGAGCAGTACCACTGGGAACCTGGAACACAGCGATGCCCCCGGGCTTGAGGACTCGCACGAACTCGGCGATGTAGCCGCGGGACAACTCGGGTGGGATGTGCTGGAGGACCAAATTGCTGTAGACCAGGTCGAAGGTGCGATCGGCGAACATTGACAAGTCGGGCCGCGCGTTGACCTCGAACCTGCACCGCGACCCCGACGCCCCCGCATACGACCGGGCCCGTTCGATCATCGCCGGCGCTACGTCGACACCGGTCACCTCGTCGAAGCGCGTGGCCAACGCCTGCGTCAATCGGCCCGGACCGCATCCAAAGTCGAGCACCGTCTGCCACCGGTGCCAGACCAGACCGTGGTCGTCCAAGAGACGCAGCACATCTCCGATCTCAACCTGACCAGTACGAAGATAGGTCTCGAGATCAAGATCGGGCTCTCGCGTGAGCACCGCTCGGAGAGCCTTTGACTCCCCGGCGATGTCCCACTGTCTCCGGAGCCGCTCGAGGCGCTCGTCCACGAGCGGCACGCTACAGCCAATGTACGGTGCACCATTGCACGGAGCGACCGATTCCCTTCGCCGCGTACCGGTCGAACGAGAACCCCGAGGGCGTCGCACGACGCGGCTACGATGCCCAGCTTCGTGATCTCTGCGGATCCCGCTGATCCAAACTCGGACCTCTGCTAATGACCATTGGGCGTCCCGATCGGCATCACGGTCGTCGCTACGACCGAGTCGTAGCGCTCGATTACTACGCACCGTACGTCAGCGGTTTGACACAGGAGGCTCGGGAGATCGCAGAGCAGATGTCGGCACGGGGCTGGCGCGTTGCCGTCGTCGCCTCGCAGCACGATCCTTCACTCCCGAAGCGAGAGATCCTGAACGGTGTCGAGGTACACCGAACGCCTGTCGTCGCGCGCATCCGAAAAGGGATCGTCAGCCCCCTTCTCCCATTCAGGGCGGCCGCGCTCATGCGTCGGGCACGCGTCGCGAATTTGCATCTTCCGATGATCGAAGCCGGACTCATCAGTCGTCTCGTCGGATCTACAGCCCCATTGATCGTGACGTACCACTGCGACGTCGTGCTGGGACCCGACCTGGTCAGCTCGATTGTCCTGAACCGACTGGATGCTTCTTCGCGCAGTGCTGTTCATCGAGCTGCGGCTGTCTGCGCGACAAGCCGCGACTACGCCCGTACCTCGCGAGTCCTAGCTGCTCACGCTAACGAGACCGTGGTCATTCCGCCGGTGTGCAAGGAGCGATCGCCCGGCGCTCCGACCTACCGCGACGGCAAGGGCTTTCACGTGGGATTCGTGGGTCGGATCGTCGAGGAGAAGGGTCTCGAGTACCTGGTTGAGGCCTTCGGGAAGCTCGAGGACCCGAACGCTCGACTACTGCTTGCCGGGGACTACACGTCTGTCGCCGGTGGCAGTGTCATCGATCACGTGCGCAGAAAAGCTTCGCGCGATCCACGCGTCCGTTTGCTGGGCTTCGTACCGGACGACCAGCTCGCCGACTTCTACGCCTCGATCGACGTCTTCGTCCTGCCTTCAGTGAACTCCCTCGAGGCCTTCGGTATCGCACAGGTGGAGGCCATGCTCGCTGGTGTCCCGGTCATCGTCTCTGACTTGCCCGGAATGCGACTTCCGGTCACGGAGACCTCCTACGGGCGACTCGTACCCCCGCGAGACGCGCCGGCTATCCACGCAGCGCTCTCGAGGTTTATGGCCGGCGACGGGGTTGACTCAGAAGGTAGGGACCGAGCGCGGGCGCTGTTTGGGCTGCATGCGACGGTTGACACCTACGAGAAGGTCTTCGCCGAACATGCCGGCACGGCCGACTGAGTCGCAAGAAGGCTCTGCAGCTTCCGACCCGTCTCGATCCACCGAGAAGGATACGAGCGCCCTCGTTCGAACGGTCGACGCGAGCGGAGCACGGCGAGGGGACGCCGGAACGCACCAACTCACCAGGTTGCTCTCGGGTGCCCTCGCGATCCTCGGCGCGGGGCTAGCTGTTGCTGCAACGGCGGTGTTCGTATCCGACGCCGGGCGGATGGTCGACCTGACCGATGAAGGAGTCTCCCTCCTGCAGGCGCGACCGCATGACGCGAACGAGATCGCGCCGTCGCCGTTCGGCCGGGTGACAGCTCCGATCTTCTGGCTTGTTCGTGACAACCTCCGCGTATTCCGGATTGTGGGATTTCTCGTTCTTGGTGTGACTACCGCCGTGCTGATCCTGCTCGTGATCACGCCGCGCATTCGAGGAAGGGCCGCGATCGCACTGACTGGCGGCGTCGCCGCTGCGGCCGCGTTCTACGCGGAGTACATCCGCACGCCCAATTACAACTGGGTCGTCGGGGCGGCGCTCGGAGTTGTAGGGATCGGGCTTTTCATTGTGGTCGCGCCACCCAGACGGATTGCTACCTGGGACCGCTGGCGTAGCGACCTTCTCGGCGGCACGCTCATCGGATTCGGTACCGCGATCACACTGACGGCGAGGATTCACAGCGCCATAGCCGCGGTCATCGTCGTCGTTTCGGCGTGGTTCCTGTCGTCGCTCGGACGCTCGACGCAAGGCGCGACGCTTCGTGCCGCAACGGTCCAGGCTCTGCGGGCCGGCGTCGCGGCGGCGGCGACATGCGCAGCGTGGATCCTGCTGGCGTTGGTTCTCCCGGCAGGGGGTATCGGCGCGCTACGGCGCGACGCTCGCAACACGATCGATTGGCTCGACGCTGCCGGTTCGACGTCTACCGGCGGGCTGGGCCGCTACCCGGAAGACTTTCGCGAATTCGTCGGCGCGATCGCGAGCGCGCTGGGAAAGCAGGCTCCCGGAGTGGCGCTCGGCCTCCTAGCCGCAGCTGGGGTGCTCGCGTACATCGTGATCTGGAGAGCGCGCAGCGGAACGCGATCCGATCATAACCCCCCGTCGAGGACAGCAGTCGCGGTGCTAACGACAGGATCGGCACTGGGCGGAGCGGTGCTCTCCGCGCTCGCGAGGGGAGAGCTCCACGCGGGCTACGTATCGACAGAGGATCTCGGACCGACGCTGTTCGCGCTCGTGATCTGGGCGGCCGTCGGTCGATCTATGGGCGTCGCGACGGCCGCCGGCTTGGCCCGAGGTGTTCGGGCGCGAACAGCCTCGCCGAATCGCAACGTCCAACCGGGCTGGATCTTCCTCACGACAGCGCTACTCGGCTTGGCAGTCGCTGTGAGTGTTGGCAGCGGCAATTCGATGGCGTATCAGTTGCACTACGGCAGCGTCCTGCTCATCGCGGCGCTCACCTGCGTTGTGGGATTGTGGAACCAGCAACACAGCCCCATCGAACCCCACAGCGACCTGCTCTTCTCCAGAGAGGCGCGGCCCGCGCAACTCCTGATCGCAGTCGTGTGCGTCGCCTTCGGGGCATTCGCACTCCAGTCGGTTCTCGACGCTCGCTCGGATCCCTACCGCCAGTCGCCACTCTCGTCGGCAGCGGCGCCCGTTCATTCGCGCGCGACGGGCGTAACGGTGGATTTGCCCGATGCCCAAGGACGCGGGCTCGAGCATCTCGAGCGCGAGGCCCGCATGGCCGGATGGAAGCCAGGGACGCCACTGCTCGACATCTCGCCCTTCCACCCCGGGGTCACGTTCTGGCTCGGTGCCGATCCGCCGTTCAGCGTCTACCCAACCGTGGAAAGCGCCCGGGCCACCAAATCGCTGTTGCTGACGATCAGTCGTGAGAGGGAGGACAACCTTCGCGACGCATGGCTGCTCGTGAGCTCCAAGATCCTTGGTGATGTCGACTACGAGGCGATTGCCGGCGCGCTCGGTCGGCCATGGCCCTGCGGCTACGAACCGGTCGCTCGGGCGAGCCTGGCGCCGCCTGTGGAGTCGGCGCGGGTCACCCTGCTGCGTCCGACGCCCGGTCCAGTTCCGAGCACATGTCCGGAGACACCGGCGCCGCCATCTCCCTAGGATCATCCACCTGGCAGGTGGGCTCCGAGGACGCGGGCCCGGTGGCCGTTTCACAAAGAGTCGTAGAACGCCTCCAGTAGTCTGGGCGAGATGTCCGACTTCCTGGCGGCCTTGCGCGATCGCGTCGTCATCTTCGACGGCGCCTTCGGGACGTGGGTGCAGGACCAGGATCTCGGCCCCGACGACTTCGGCGGTCCCGAGCTCGAGGGCTGCAACGAGCACGTGGTGCTCACCCGGCCGGACCTCATCGCCGAGATGCACCGGGAGTTCTTCGACGTCGGTGTCGACGCGGTCGAGACGGCGACGTTCGGGTCGTTCCCCGTCGTCCTCTCCGAATACGGCATCCCCGAGAAGACCTACGAGCTCAACGAGGCCGCCGCCCGCATCGCCAAGGAGGTCGCGTCGGGGTTCGCCACGCCGGACCGCCCCCGCTGGGTGGTCGGGTCGATCGGTCCCGGCACCAAGCTCCCCTCGCTCGGCGCGATCGGCTTCGCCGAGCTCCGCGACGGATACGAGACGCAGGTCGACGGCCTGCTCGCCGGCGGCGTCGACGTCCTCCTGGTCGAGACCGTGTACGACCTGCTCCAGGGCAAGGCCGCGATCATCGCGGCGCGGCGCGCCATGGCGAAGGCCGGTCGCGAAGTACCCCTGATGGTGCAGGTGACCGTGGAGCTGACCGGGCGGATGCTGGTCGGCACCGAGATCGGCGCCGCGCTCACTGCGCTCGAGGCGTTGAAGCCCGATGTGATCGGATTGAACTGCGCCACGGGTCCCGGCGAGATGACCGAGCACCTCCGGCACCTGTCGCAGCACGCGCGCACTTTCCTGTCGGCGCTGCCGAACGCAGGGCTTCCGTCGGTGGTCGACGGGCGCACGCACTACGACCTCACGCCCGACGAGCTCGCCGAGGCGCACGACCGGTTCACGAGCGAGCTCGGCGTCAACATCGTCGGCGGCTGTTGCGGCACGACGCCCGAGCACCTACGCCGGGTCGTCGAGACCATCGGCAACCGCGCCCCCCTCGAGCGCCACCCCGTGCACGAGCCCGGCTGCGCGTCGATCTACAGCCACGTGCCCTTCCACCAGGAGACGTCGTTCCTCGTCGTCGGCGAGCGCACGAACACGAACGGCTCGAAGAAGTTCCGCGAGTCGATGCTCGAGGAGGACTGGGAGACGTGCGTGCAGATGGCGCGCGAGCAGGTCAAGGAGGGCTCGCACGTCCTCGACGTGTGCGTCGACTACGTCGGGCGCGACGGCACGACCGACATGGACGAGATCGCGTCGCGCTTCGCCACCCAGGCGTCGATTCCGCTCGTGTTCGACTCGACCGAGCCGCAGGTCATGGAAGCCGGTCTCCAGCACTTTGGCGGCAAGGCAATCCTGAACTCGGCCAACCTCGAGGACGGCGACGGCGAAGGCAAGCGCCTCGACCGGGTGTTCAAGCTCGCGCGCGAGTACGGCGCCGCCGTCGTCTGCATGACGATCGACGAGGAAGGCCAGGCCCGGACGACCGATTGGAAGTTCCGCATCGCCAAGCGGATCTACGAGATGGCGACCGAGCGCTACGGCATCGAGCCCACCGACCTGATCTTCGACTGCCTGACGTTCCCGCTCTCCACGGGCCAGGACGACCTCCGTCACGATGGCATCGAGACCATGGAGGCGATCAAGCGGGTGAAGGCAGAGCTGCCCGGCGCCTCCACGATCCTCGGCGTCTCGAACGTGAGCTTCGGCCTCAAGCCCGCCGCCCGTCACGTGCTGAACAGCGTGTTCCTCCACGAGTGCGTCGAGGCCGGGCTCGACGCCGCCATCGTGCACGCGGCCCGCATCATGCCGATGCACAAGATCGACGACCGCATCCAGGACGTCGCGCTCGACCTGATCTACGACCGCCGCCGCGACGGCTACGACCCGCTGACCGAGTTCATGGCGCTCTTCGAGGGCGTCGAGGCGAGCGCGGTCGAGCAGGAGGACCGGTCGGGATGGCCGGTCGAGGAGCGCCTCAAGCACCGCATCATCGACGGCGACCGGGACGGCATCGAGGCCGACCTCGACGAGTCGCTCACCACCCGCCCTGCGCTGTCGGTCATCAACGACGTGCTGCTCGACGGGATGAAAGTCGTCGGCGACCTCTTCGCGTCGGGCGACATGCAGCTCCCGTTCGTGCTCCAGAGCGCGGAGACGATGAAGACGGCCGTCGCGTTCCTCGAGCCGCACATGGAGAAGGCCGATTCCGGCGGCAAGGGCCGGGTGGTGATCGGCACGGTAAAGGGCGACGTGCACGACATCGGCAAGAACCTCGTCGACATCATCCTCACCAACAACGGCTACGAGGTCGTCAACCTCGGGACCAAGGTGCCGCTCACCGAGTTCGTCGACAAGGCGACCGAGGTCGACGCCGACGCCATCGGCATGAGCGGGCTGCTCGTGAAGAGCACGATCATCATGCGCGAGAACCTCGAGGAGCTGAACGACCGCGGCCTCGACCGCATCCCGGTGCTCCTCGGCGGCGCCGCGCTCACGCGCAACTACGTCGAGCGCGACCTCCGCGAGGTCTACAAG
>JBKOXV010000036.1:0-3266 GCA_046725105.1 bacterium
CGTGTGCCCTCGCGACGAGTGCGCACGAGGCCTGCCCGAGCGAGGTTGCGCAGGTGGTGCGACGTGTTGGCGACGCTCTGCCCGAGCTCGGCCGCTACGTCCTCGACCGATCGTTCCCCCTGCGCCAGCAGATCGACGATCTCCGCCCGCCGTCCGCTCGACAGCGCCTTGCCCACCGAAGCCAGCGCCTCGAAGAGAGCGTCCTTCGCCGCTCGGGAACCCACGCCTGCAACGTACGGCCGGCGCAGAGCCTTGTCAAGTATTCATTTGAATACTAGAGCTAGGACAGGATCGAGTGGATGAGCAGCTCAGGCGGCGCTCCCGCCGTCGCAGACGCAGAACTCGTTGCCTTCGGGGTCTCGGAGGAGCACCCAGTTGTTCCCGTGCTCGGAGAGGGCCTCCGGCTGGACCCGCGCGGCGCCCAAGCCAACGAGTCGCGACGCTTCCGCCTCGATATCTACGACATGGATGTCGAAATGCATCCGGTTCTTGGTCTGCTTCGGTTCCGGAACCCGCTGCAAGAGGAATTGCGGACCCGGCTCCCCGCCCGGAGGGAGCAGGAGAACGTAGCTCCCAGCGCCGCCGATCAGGTCGTAGCCGAGGGCTTGCGACCAGAACGTCGCCAGCGTCTCCGGATCGTGGCAATCGAGAACGAGACCGAGCTGCGCGACCACGAATACAAGCCTGCCATCTTCCTCAAGCGCGCGTCGCTGCCACCAGCCAGGCCGCCGAACCGAGCCAGATGCCTTCTGGCTGTTCGTGGGGTTCGAGCGCGTTGCGTACCGCGTCGATGGCCTTCCGCTCGGTGTCGGCGTCGACGCCTTCGAAGAGGAGGCGCGCCATTCCGGTGCCCTGCAAGAACTCGGTGGCGTCAGCCGCGTTGTCGCCCAAGAACATCTGCTCGGTGATCTCACTGATCTCGACTTCTTCGAAACCGGCGTCCGTGAGGACGCGCCGGATGCGATCAGGATCGGCGAGCGAAAACGGTCCGGGCGCGCCCTCCGAACCGAGGTCGGGAAACGGCACGTAGGACAGCGCGCCACCCGCGGGGACCATGATCCAATCGTTGCGGGCGAGGTCTTGCCAGCACACGAAAACCAAGCGCCCGCCGGGCCGAATGCCTGACGCGATGTTGGCGAACGCGGCCACCGGATCCTCGAAGAACATCACGCCGAACCGGCTCATTGCGAGATCAAAGCCCGCGGGCGAGAACGCGTTGACCTGCACGTCGCATTGTTCGAAGCGCACATTGGTGAGCCCTTCGGCGCGTGCCCGCCGCTCGGCCTCGTGGAGCATTGCCGCTGACAGGTCCGTTCCGAGGACGGAGCCGGCGGTTGCGGCGCGTGCCGCGGTTCTGGTCGTCAGACCGCATCCGCAGCCGACATCGAGGACGCGATCTGTCGTGCCCACCGCCGCTGTCTCCATGAGGTGAGGGGTGATCCGCTGACTCAGCGCGTCATAGCGATCCGCGTGCCGTGCCCAATGGTCGCCCTCGCGGCCGTCCCACTCCTCGGCCTGTTCGACATTGACCACGTAATCACTCATCGGCATCCCCCCGATCACTAGGTCGGCTTCGGGCCACTCGTTTGTTCATTGTCAGGCATTCACTGGCTCGAAACCAGTAGCGCCCGCGACGCAAGACCTGCTCAGACAGAGGCTGCGCTTGACGACGGCGCGGCGGCTGGAGAGCATCCGTCCCCATGTTTGTCCATGCGCTCCAACCGTGATCGTCCATGTCCTGATCCTCTGGGGCGTGATCTCCGCCGCCGCCGCGCTGGGCGTGGTGTTGCACCGGAGGAGAACGCGCGACGAGGCACCGGAGTACTCGTCCGCGTTGACTTTCGTCGGGGCGGCCTATGGTCTGTTGTTGGGTCTGCTGGTGGTCTTCGCGGTGGGCCACTACACCGACGTCCGGCACGAGTCTCAGGCGGAGGCGAGCACGCTCGTCGCGCTCCAAGACACGGTGCGCGTCTATCCGCCCCAGACGAGTGATCCCGTTCGGCGCGACGTGGTCTGCTACATGCGTTCCATCGTTCACGACGAGTGGCCGTCGATGGAGCGAGGGAAAGACACGCCGGCGCGGCGCACGCTCGGGTTCGGCGATCGGGTTCGCGCTGACGTTCGCAACCTTCCGAGCGGCGATCCGATGCAGGGATCCGCCTATGGGCGCGCTAACAGTCTCATCACCGACGCAAGCCAATCCCGGCAGCGACTGTTGTTCTTCACCGAACCGAGGATCCCCGCCGCGTTGTGGATCGTCATCTACGTCGGCGCGTTTCTCGTGATCCTCCTGCTCGTCGGCCACTACGCCACCCGCCCGGCTGGTCGGATCGCCGCGCTCGGCAGCGTCGCAGTGCTGATGACGGTGGTCGTCAGCGTCCTGGCAACCCTCGACCAGCCGTTCGGCGTTGGCGCGCGTGTGCACCCCGAGGAGATGACTCAGGCGATCGAACTCGTGCTGACGGGCGAAAAGAACCCAACAATCATCGGGGCCTGCCGATGAGCTTTCCGGGTTTAGTGGTGGAAGCTTTCGTGCGGACGCTGTGGGAGTGGCGCTTGCAGCTTGTCGAGAAGCTCGATGTGGTTCTTCAAGTCGGCGACGAGGAGGTCTGCGAGGTCTCGCGACATCCCGTTGCGGATCACGATGCGCAGCGCGGCGAGATCCTGGCGGTTCTCGGGGAAGGTGTATGCAGGGACGAGCCAACCGTTCTCGCGCAGACGCGCGGAAACATCGAACACGGAGTAGGGACCGCCGGCATTCTCGAGAGCAAACGCGAATACCGGTAGCTCGCTGCCGTCGGTGATGAGGTGGAACGGCCCCAGCTTGGCAATCGCGTCGGCTGTGTACCGAGCGACGTCCCGGCACGTCTGTTGTACCTGCCGGTAGCCGTCGAAGCCGAGCCGTAGGAAGTTGAAGTACTGCGCTGCGACCTGATTGCCGGGACGGGAGAAGTTCAGCGCGAAGGTGGGCATGTTGCCACCGAGGTAGTTCACGTTGAACACGAGGTCATCGGGCAGCGCGTCGGGATCCCGCCAGACGATCCACCCGACCCCCGGGTAGACGAGCCCGTACTTGTGTCCCGAGGCGTTGATCGACTGCACCCGGGGAAGGCGAAAGTCCCACACGAGATCGGCGTCGATGAATGGCGCGATGAACCCTCCCGATGCACCGTCGACATGGACTGGCACGTCGAGTCCGGTGTCGGCCTGGAGCTTGTCGAGGGCGGCGCAGATGTCGGCGACAGGCTCGTAGGAACCGTCGAACG
>JBKOXV010000307.1:0-11421 GCA_046725105.1 bacterium
ACCACGAACAGCGAGTAGTCGAGCGCGACACCCAACCCGATCATCAGCACCAGTTGAGGCGTCGACGATGGAACATCAACGGCGCCGGCTAACACGGTGACTAACGCCTGGCCGACGAGGATGGCACCGAGAGCGAGGCCGAGCGGCAACAACATCGCGAGCACCGAGCCGAAGACCACCGTGAGCACAACCATGGCGACGAGCACGCCAATCCATTCGGTCGAGCCGGTCGTCTGTTCCCAGGCGGCGAGTGGTCCACCGATCTCGACCTGCAACCCAGCGTGACGAGCAGGAGCGACCGCGTCGCGAAGCTTGATGTATGCCTCGCGGCCAAGGTCCGCCGTCGATCGGCCATAGCGGACCTCGGCGCGTGCGATGGTCTCATCGCGTGAGATCGCGCCTTGTGCCAGCGGGTCCGAGACGCCCGTGACGTGCGCGAGGTTTCGGACCCGCGCCAACGTGTCGCCGACGGTGCCGACCCAGCGGATCTCAGTCAGCGCACCCTCTCGGGTGTGAAACACGAGATAGGCGCTACTGCCCGACTCCGAACGAAAGCTGCGCTTAAGAAGGTCATCCGCCCGTTGCGCGTCGCTATTGGGCAAGCGAAAGTTGTCGACCGACTTCCCGCCAACACTCCCAGCCAATGCGGCGGCCGAGAGAAGCACAACCAACCAAACCAAGAACGTGCGCCAATGATGACGAGCACACGCTCGGCCTACACGATCCAAGTACGCCGCCATGCGGACTCCTGCCGCCCGCGCAACCGATCTCCAACACCCAACCGTGGCCGTGAAGATTGTTCACCAACGACAAAGAGATGTCACTAGGAGCCATTCCAATTCGCGCAAGTTCATCCATGATGTCGGGTTCGTAGCATGTCGCGTCCGACGTAGTTGAACTGGTCGCAGCTAGTCAGCGAGCCCGGCGGGCAGTGGTTCCGGCATGTGAGGATCGACCCCATCACCGAGCTCAACTGCCCATGCGGCAGTACAGAACGTCGCGCCAGAACGTCGCGCTAAGGCTCGGGTCAGCGCGCACATAGCGGCACATCCGCGTGCGCGGTGGCGACCTGAACGGGCATTCAATGCGTTCACGAGATGTACGCCGCCCGGCTCTAGATTCGGGCTCAGCTTCGCGGGCGCAGCCGCAACGTCAGGACTTTGCCCGACTGGTAGCTCTCGACGGTCGGGCCGTGCTCACGGGCACCGCTGGTCGTATCGGCAAAAACGATGCGCGCCAGGGAGCCTCGTCGAGTACACAGCAGTCAGCGACTGGAACGCCGTTGGGCGGTGTCGCCACTGAGGCGGCCACGCTGGCGGCGACCCAGCGAACTCGGGCCACGCGCCGAGCTCAGCGCCTCCGTCCTCGAGCTGCCCTCGATTCGCGCGCATCTTTTTGCACACCGTGTGGCTCTGTGAGGTCGGTTGATACTCGTCGGCCGAGACGGTGAGATCGTCAGCGGGGAAGTCATCTTGGACCCGGAGACAATCCGGGCTCGTTCACAGAGCCCGAGGCCGGGTCCTCGGCTGAAGTCGGCGAACGACCATGCGGCGGCTCACGGGGTTACCAAGCGACCCGGCAACCACGAGAGAGTGAGGCGGTTTAGGCGGGGAGGTGTCGAGTGTCGCTGTGTGTTCCTAGGTACACATGCATGCGCCGGACCGCGACAGATCGGCGACGCCGAGGGCCTCGTGCGCGAGCTGCTCGACTAGAGGTTCGTGAAGCTGTTCGATTCGACTGCCACGTCGTAGCGGTCGACGTATCCCGCGAAGCGCTCCGCGAGCCTGGCTGCATCGAGCCCGAACTCCGCGAGGTCGTACCCGTGGGTGCCGAACTTGCCCTTCGGGTGCGCGTGCGCATACGCAGCGATCGCCTCGCGTGTGCCGGCATCGAGCTCCGCGCCGCATGCGGCGTAGAGGTCTTCGACGGTTCTGAGCGGATCCTTCGCGAGGTCGGCATACTGCACGTCGATGATCGGGCGCTCCGGATGTGCAGCTCGGAACGCCTCGATGCGCTTCACCGACTCCTCGAGCATCGCGGGCCAGTGCTCGGCCACGTACGCGCTGGGATCCGTGTCGGTGAACGTGCCCGAGAGCGTTGTGATCAGGCTGCACACGGACGCGCAGAGCACCCCCGGATCGCGGTGCAGGAGCACGAGGTGCGCGTCGGGGTACACGGCGGTCAGCGCGTCGAGGGCGATCGCATGATGCGGGCTCTTCAGCGTCCACTGTCCCCGAACTCCGCCGCTCTGGAGGACCTGCAGGGTCGAGCGGTGGTACTCGTACGCAGAGCGCTGGTCGGTGGCGAGGAGCCACTGGCTGTACGCGGGGACGTTGGTGATCGCCTCCCATGACAGGCTCTTGAAGTCCTGGCTCATGACCGCGATGCACTCGGTCGGGCCGTCGGCGTCCTCGTGGTGGATCGCCTTCATGCGTGGGTTGAGGGCTTCGAGCATGTCGTTGCTGAGGCGCGCAGCGTCGACCCGGGGCCCGGATCGGTAGTTCGCGTGCGTCGGCGGAGGGGCGCTGTCGTTCGCTTCCCACCGCAGGAGCGCGCGGTTGCGGGGATCCTGATCGAGGAGCTGGCTCAGGAAGGTGGTCCCGGCCCGGAACATCCCGATCACGACGATGGGCGCGTCGATGCGCTCGCCAGTGACCTCGGGATGGTGTCGGATCCAATCGAAGACTTGCAGCCGGTTCGCGAGGGCGTTTATCACGGTCTCTCGGACCGCGACGGCACCGAGCTCGTTCAGCCGCGCTTCGCTGTTGATCGACTCGCACAAGATCGTGAGCCCTTGCCGGAAGTCATCAGGGCCGAAGTCGTCGAAGCCCGTCTTTTCACGCGCCTCGGCGACGACGTCGTCAGGGACCAGCTCGGGCATTCGTCCCAGGCGTTCCTACACGCGAGACAGGTCGACGACGGTGCGGCCGGACGTTCGACGCTGCTCGTGATCATTGAGGGCGGCGGCGACCTCTTCCATCGAGATTCGCCGTCCGATGATGGGCCGGATCGCACCCGCCGCGACGAGCTCGAGCAAAGCGCCATGTACCTCGCGACCGACCTCCGGCGGGAAGGTATTGACGCCGAACCTGCGGAACTCGATCGGCAACTCGTTGTATCCCAGCATCACGCCGAGGACCGAGAAGTTGCCCATCGACACCTTTCGCAGCGGACGCCCGGTCAGTCCCGACTCGGGGTCATCGTTGAAACCGACCGGCAGGTATCGACCCTCACGCGCCACACACGTCCAGATCGTCTCGGTCCGGTCACCGCCGACGAGGTCGACCACGACCTCCGCCCCACGGCCATCAGTGAGCGCCATCACACGATCGAAGACGTCGTCCGTCGTATGGTCGATCGCGGTCGCTCCAAGCTCCTCGCACAGTCGAGCCTTTTCGGGACCGCCCGCAACCGCGATCACCCGGGCACCGGCCGCGACGCCGAGCTGGATCATCGCGGTCCCGACCGCGCTTGCTCCACCGACGACGAGCAAGGTCTCGCCGGCGGTCACGCGCGCCCGCTTGTGCAGCGCGAGGTATCCCGTATGGAAAGGCAGCGTGAACGCGGCAGCCTCCATGTCGTCGAGCTCGGGTGGTGCGTCGAACACGCTCGCCAGCGAGGAGAGGGCGGCCTCGGCCACGCCGCCGAACGACTGGTTGGTCATGGCGACGACGCGACGTCCGATCCACCTCTCGGCGCCGTCGCCGACTGCGTCCACCACGCCGCACACGTCCATGCCGAGTGTGAACGGGATCTGCCCCATGACGCTCGCGACGGTGCCCCGGCAGCGGGCGATGTCACCGAAGTTCAGGGACGCGGCGGAGACGGCGATGCGCACCTCACCGGGCCCGACGCCAGGGACGGGGATGTCCTGGACCTCGAGCGCGTCCATGGGCGCGCCATGCCGCACGACTCGAACTGCCTTCACGGCACGCCCCCTGATCCGTGACCGGCTGCGGACAGGGCGAAGGTAATAAGTACCTCTGCTTACGTCAAGCGAGCCGCCCGGTCGCCGGTGCGGACATGGCCGCCGCTGCCATCGCCACGAGGTTCTGGACGAAGGGCTCGTACGCCAGCTGGGGTCGACCTCTGCGGCCGCGCCGGCCGAGCAGGCGGGTGCGATCCGCCACCGCCCGCAAGATGAAAGTCGTGATGAGCGAGAACCGCTCGATACGGACGGCGTCGCTGACGTCGGCCATGCGGCGCGCAAGAAGCGCGTACACGTCGTGGCCCCCCGTTCGGGCGAGCACGGCCTGGAGCTTGTCGCTGTACTGGGCCGGGTCTTCACCCGCGAGCTCCGCGATGATCAACAGGCAGCACCGACCTCTCCACCCGCTCTCCGCCAGCTCCGCCGCCGGACGCACGATGGCTTCGATCACTGCAGACACGTCGTCGTCGGGAGCACGCGATGCGATCTCGAGCAGCTCGCCTTCGCGGCGGGCGAGAAACGCGGCGTGACGATCAAGAACCGCGCACAGCACGCCATCGCGCGACCCGAAGTGATAGTGCAGCGCGCCGCGGTTTCGCTGGCCGGCTCTACGCGTGATTTCGATGAGCGACGCGTTGAAGATGCCATCTTCGGCGAAGGCGCGAGCAGCAGCATCCAGGAGCTTCTGCCGTGTGTCAGAAGCATCCGGCGGCACGCGGCTGATGTTACGGTCCTATGCCATCCTGACGGCGTGACCATCCGGGCCTGGCGCGTGCATCGGTACGGCGAACCGCGTGACGCCCTCCAGATCGATGAGGTGGAGGAGCCATCCGCCGGTCCCGGTCAGATCGTCGTCCGGACCTCTACGACGCCGCTGAACTTCAACGAGCTGGACGGCTGCTTCGGGCGATACCGCACTGTCAACCCGCCGCTGCCGTACACGCTCGGGATGGAAGCCGTCGGCGAGGTCGTGCGAGCCGGAGAGGGATCCGAGGATTGGCTCGGGCGGCGCGTTGTCGCGACCGCCGCGGGCGCGTTCGGAGCGCACGCGCAGGAAGTACTCGCCGATACCGACATGACGTTCGATGCCCCGGTCCGCCTCGACGACGTCCAGGCAGCCGCGTTCTTCTTCCCGTTCCACCTCGCCCACCTGGCGCTGGTGGAGCGCGGCCACCTCCAGGACGGGCAGACACTGCTCGTCCATGCCGGCGCGGGCGGAGTCGGCACGGCCGCGATCCAGCTCGGAACCGCGCTCGGGGCGCGGGTGATCGCAACGGTGGGAAGCGACGAGAAGCTCCGCCTTTGCCGCGAGCTCGGAGCCGACCTCGCCGTCAACTACAGGACAGTCGACGTCGCGGAGGCCGGGCTCGGTGCGACGGCCGGCCGAGGCGTCGACGTCGTATGCGATCTCGTTGGCGGCGACACGACGGTTCGCACCTTCCCGTGCGTCGCGCTCGGCGGTCGGTATGTGCTCGCGGGTTTCTCCGGCGGTATCGCCGCCGAGGACACCGGAATCGTGCCGCGACCGATCCTGTTCGGGAACTTCGACGTGTGTGGCGTGATGCTCTCGTACCGCAGCGACCCTGCCGCGGTGAAGCGCGCGTCGGGCTTCAACCTGTTCTCCCGCGCCGATGGTGAACGTGTGCACAGGCACCTTGGGGACTTGCTCGATGCGGGGAGCATCCACACGGTCGTCGGCCGCAATGCGCCGTGGACCGATCTGCCGGACGAGCTTGCTCGCCTCGCGAGCCGGGCCACCTTCGGTCGAACCGTGCTCGACTGGCGCACCTGACCAGCGCACACTCCGCGGATCCGCCCGGTTGTCGCGCCTCCGAGAACACTGTAATTTCATCGTCATCCACAACGCCCCCGGGGGGTGCCTCAGGGTGCGGGAACCGGCTGAGGGGGGGAGCGGTGA
This sequence comes from bacterium, assembly GCA_046725105.1. Taxonomy (GTDB): domain Bacteria; phylum Actinomycetota; class Acidimicrobiia; order Acidimicrobiales; family Ilumatobacteraceae; genus DASXAI01. Next base: position 5,847 of record JBKOXV010000307.1, read on the forward strand.
AGCGGAGCCTGTGGGCAATCGTGGCCGTCGCGTTGGGGGTGGGCGCGGGATTGGTGCCGGCGGCGGAGGCACAGCAACCCAATCAGGGATCGCCCGACAGCGACATCGGCGTTACGGCCGACACGATCCGGATCGCGGTGATCGCCGATGTCGACACTCCGGTCCGCCCCGGTGCGTTCGAGGGCTCGGTGGAGGGAGTGCGGGCGTTCGCCAAATACCAGAACGGCACCAAAGGCAAGCTGGCCGGCCGCACCGTCGAGGTCGACTTCATCGACTCGAAGCTGAGCGCCGACGAAGCACGCAACGCGGTGGTCAGGGCGTGTCAGGAGGACTTCGCCATCGTCGGCACGAGCGCCCTCTTCCTCAACTCCATCCAGCCGCTCGAGACGTGCGCCGATAAGGCCGGCCAAGCCGTCGGGCTCCCCGACGTCCCGGTGCTTCAAACCGAAGTCGCGCATCAGTGCTCGCCGGTGTCGTTCGCAGTCATCGCCGCCGCGCTCGACTGTGCGACGAAAGACCAGAAGCCGCAGACCTACTCGGCTCGCATCGGTCACATCAACTACCTCAAGCGGAAGAACAAGGATCTCCATGGCGTCTGGGTGATCCCGAGCGACCTGCGGTCCACCATCACGTCCACCACGCCCGTCGCGATGGGTGAGCAGAAGGCCGGGATCAAGGCGGACGAGGACATCATCCCCAAGTCGGCGCTAGCGACCCAGAGCGACTACACGCCGGTCGCGCAGGCCATCAAGCAGCACAACTCGACATACGCCGAGAGCATCTCCGACTACAAGAGCTCGGTGCAGCTGCGCAAGGAAGCCAAGGTCCAGGGCGTCAACAGCGTCAAGGTGTGGGGGTGCGCGCTGCAGTGCTACGACGCCAAGTTCCTCACCGAGGGCGGTGCCGACGTCGAGGGCCACTACTCATCGCTGTTCTTCGTCCCCTTCGAGGAGGCGAAGCAGAACAAGTCGGTGAACGCGTACCTGAAGAACGTCGGGGGCCTCTCCAAGGCCGACGGCTTCGGGGCACAGGCGTGGACAGCCGGCCTGTTCTTCCGCGACATCGTGAACAACGTCGTCAAGGCCAACGGCAACAACGGCCTCACCCGTGCTCGCTTCCTCGAGGAGGCGAGGAAGGTTCACGACTTCAGGGCCGACGTCGGCGGCGACGGAATGCTCGGCCCAACGGATGTCGGTGGCAAGAAGGTCACCGGGTGCTTCGTGCTCACGCAGGTGAAGGGCGGCAAGTACGTCCGGGTCTTCCCGAAGGAGAAGGGCACGCTGAACTGCGATAGCAAGAACGTCACCACCGTCCAGATCGACCAGACGTAGGTGTCGGTCGCTAGAGCGCCGGTGTGGCGTCGGTGATCTCGTCATGGCGGGATGACAGCAGCTCTTGCATCTCTCCGCTGGTGATGACCCAGAAGCGGTTTGCCCGTACCGCGTCGAGCACGGCTTCGGCCACCTGCTCGGCAGTACGGGCCGCGGGGCCGTCGAAGCTCGAGCGCACAGCCTGTCGGAACGCGTCGCCCTCTTCCCTGCGCACCTCGCGGCCAAGGTGGGCGGGCCGGTTGCGTTCGCTCTCGAGAATCCGGGTTCCCGTGCTGCCCGGACACAGAACGCTCACGCCGATGGGCGCCCCCGACATGGCGAGCTCCATCCGGAGCGTCTCCGAGAGCGCGACAACGCCAACCTTGCTGACGTTGTACGGCCCGAGCTGGGGCAAGCCGCTCGCCAGGCCTGCGAGCGATGACGTGTTCACGATGTGCGCCGTGCGACCCTGCGCGAGGAGTCTCGGAAGGAAGGTGTGGACGCCGTGGATGACGCCCCACAAGTTGACGCCGAGCACCCAGCGCCAGTCATCCAACGTCTGGGCGGTGAGCGGGTTGAACGTCGACACGCCGGCGTTGTTGCAGAGAACGTCGACACCGCCGAAGCGGGCGAATGCCTCATCGGCGAGGTGCTCGACGGCAGCCGCGTCGCTCACGTCGGTCACGACGGCGAGGGCATCTGCATCGATGCTGCCGGCGACGGCGGCGAGCGCGTCGGCATCGACATCCGCGAGCACGACGTCACAACCGGCGGCTGAAAAGGCCCGCCCGAGCGCGGCCCCGATTCCGCTGGCAGCACCCGTGATCACGGCCACCGATCCGCCCGTCAGCTCCATACCGGTTCTCCCTGGTCGGCGAGAACCTGAGATTACGCTGTAATCCGAGCCAGGTGTTGGGGTGCCGCATGGCGTGGGATTTCGAGACCGAGCCGGAGTTCGAGGAGCAGCTCGCGTGGATGCGCGCCTTCATCGATCGTGAGCTGATACCGCTCGAGCCGATCTTTGATCGGTTGCCCGCCGAGGAGTGGCGAGTGGTTCAGCGCCACTTGCAGGACCGGGTCAAGGCGCAGGGGCTGTGGGGCGCCTTCCTCGACCCGAAGCTCGGTGGTCTTGGGTTCGGGCAGCTCAAGTTGGCGCTGATGTCGGAGATCATCGGCCGTTGCATGATGTCGATGACGATCTTCGGTGTGCAGGCGCCGGACAGCGGCAACATGGAGCTCCTCGCCCACGGGGCCACGGACGCGCAGAAGGAGCGGTGGCTCTGGCCCAACCTGCGCGGGGACATCTCGAGCGCGTTCGCCCTCACGGAACCGTTCTTCGCCGGAGCCGACCCGACCGTCATCGGCACGACGGCCACCCAGGACGGCGACGAGTGGGTGATCGAGGGCAGAAAGTGGTTCATCACGAACGCGTCGGTTGCCGACATCGTGTTGGTGTTCGCGGAGACGAACCCCGAGGGCCGCCCGCACCGGCATGCCTCGGTGTTCGTCGTCCCGACCGGCACACCGGGCATGGAGATCGTGCGCGACATCGGGACGATGGCCCACCCCGACGTCGAGTACGGCCGCCCGGGGAATCACGCCGAGATCGTGTTCAGCAACTGTCGTGTGCCGGCCGACTACCTGATCGGGCAACCGGGCGAAGGGTTCGTGCTCGCCCAACAGCGGCTCGGCGGAGGTCGCATCCATCACGCGATGCGCTGGCTCGGCCAGGCGCAACGGTCGCTCGACATCATGTGCGAACGAGCCGTGTCCCGGCGCTCGCACGGCAAGCTGCTCGCCGAGCACCAGATGGTTCAGGACTATGTCGCTCTGTCGCACATGGAGATCCAGTCCGCCCGACTCCTCACGTTCCAGACGGCATGGAAGATGGACAAAAACGGCGCGGCGGCAGTCCGTGCCGAGCTGGGGATGATCAAGGCACACGTCTCCAAGGTCGTCCTCGCTGTGCTCGACCGGACGATCCAGGTGTGTGGCGCCCTCGGTTACTCGAGCGACCTGCCGATCGAGTCGTGGTACCGGACGACGCGCTTCGGCCCGATCGGAGACGGCCCCGACGAGCTGCACAAGTCGGTGTTGGCCCGCACCCTGCTGAAGCGCTATTCGCCCGTCGACGGATGGCCGACCGAGCATCTGCCCAGCCGCCGTCCGGCCGCCGAGGCGAAGTGGGGCGAGCTGCGCGCGCTCGCAGGCATCGCGTGACCGGAAAGCCGATCTCGGCTGAGCACACTTCGGCCCTGCAGTGCTACCTCGACGGTGCGCTCCGCGACCACGTCGCGATCACGGTGACGCCCATGGCCGGTGGCGGCTCATGCGAGGTGTTCGCTATTGACCGCGGCGCAGAGCAGTGGGTGTTGCGGCGCGCGCCCCGCCACGCCAGCTCAGCCACCGCCCATGACGTCCTGCGCGAGTTCCGCATCCTGGACGCGATCAAAGACGAATCCGTCGCCATCGCACGGCCCGTTGTCGCCTGCGACGACCCCGAGGTGTTCGGGTCACCCTTCTACGTGATGGAACGCATCGACGGGCGGCCGATCCTCCAAGCCGTGCCCGACGGTTGGGCGGCCGCGCCGGAGTCGCACGGGAGGGCGCTCGAGGAGCTCATCGACGCGCTCGTAGCCATCCACGCCGTCGACTGGCGGGCGTGCGGCCTGGGAGACATGGCGCACCCCGGCAACTACCTGTCGCGGCAGCGCACGCGCTGGCTCACCCAGCTCGACTCCTATGGCGGGCGCGACCTGCCCGTCGCCCACCGGATCTCCGACTGGCTGGAAGTGCACCGCCCTGCCGACCAACCCAGCACGCTGTGCCACGGCGACTACAAGCTCGACAACGTGCTGTTCGCCCTCGACGCGCCCCCGCGGCTACTCGCGGTCGTCGACTGGGAGATGGCAGCGATCGGCGATCCACTCGTCGATCTGGCATGGGCGCTCATCTTCCTTCCCGGGCCCGAGGGCACCATTCCGCTTGGAATGTCGAAGGAGCCGAGGTTCGACGTGGCCCACCTCCCCGATCGCGCCAGCCTCGTCGAGCGCTACGCCACCAGATCGGGTCGGTCGACGGCCACGATCGGCTGGTACGACGTGTTCGCGCGCTGGAAGCTCGCCATCGTGCTCGAAGGCAGCTACGCGAAGTTCCTCCACGGGCGCTCCGACAAGCCAATCCACAAGTTTTTCGGCGCGCAGGTCGATCTGCTGCTCGACAGCGCGACCACCCTCATCGACCACGGAGAGGCGTGATGATGCACTGGACCATGCTCGGCGAGACCGCTTGATGCGCGCCTGGCAGGTGCGGCGCGCCGGGGAGCCGATCGACGTGCTGCACGAGGTCGAGCTCGATTCCCCGCAACCGGGGCCGGGCCAGGTCCGCATCCGTGTGACCGCGGCAGGAATCGGATTGCCCGACGTGTTCATGTGCCGCGGCACGTACCCGCTCACCCCTCCGTTGCCGTTCACGTCGGGCCAGGAAGCCACCGGCACGATCACCGCCGTCGGCGAGGGAGTCGACTTCCCGATCGGCACGCGGATCATGTGCGTGACCGCGTTCACCGAAGGCAGCGGCTCCTTCGCCGAAGAGTGCCTCGCGGCGGCGGACTCCGCGTTCGCGGTCCCCAAAGGCCTGACCGACGCCCAGGCGGCCGGGTTCTGGATTCCGCACCTCACGGGGTGGATCGGGCTCGTCTTTCGCGGCGGTCTCGTAGCCGGCGACTGGCTGGCCGTCCTCGGAGCGGCGGGTGGAAGCGGCATCGCCGCCGTCCAACTCGGACGCGCCCTCGGCGCCCGGGTCATCGCCGTGGTGAGCAATGAGGAGCGGGCGGCGTTCTGCCGCTCGTTGGGAGCCGAGGCAACGGTCAATCACCGCGAAGCCCCGCTCGCACCTGCTCTCCGAGACACGACCGGCGGGCATGGGGTCGACCTGATCTACGACCCTGTCGGCGGTGCGCTCGCCGTGGACGCCGCCAACGCGTTGGCCCGCTACGGGCGACTGCTGGCGGTCGGGTTCGCGAGCGGCACATGGCCGGACTTGGCGACGCACAATCTCGTCGTCACGAACACTTCGGTTGTCGGCGTTTTCGCGGGCGGCTACACACGGGAGGAGCTCGACCACATTCATGCCAGTCTCGCCGAGCTCGTGGCGGACGGTCGGTTGCGCAATGCGGTGACGGCGGAGGTTCCGTTCGACGATCTGCCCAACGCCCTGCAACAGATGGCCGACCGCAGCGTGGTCGGCAAGCTCGTCATGGTGCC
>JBKOXV010000113.1:0-10327 GCA_046725105.1 bacterium
GCCACGACCCGCGGTCTTGCCGCGGTGGCCGCCCTTTCCCCGCCCGACACGACGCTTGGCGCGCGTCGAGCCGGGGGCCGGCTTCAGTTCATCGACTCTCATGACTCTCTCCGACGGTCTCGACCGTCACGAGGTGAGGAACCCGGGCGATCATCCCCCGGATCTCAGGACGGTCAGGAAGCGTGTTGCTTTGGCCGATGCCGCGCAGGCCGAGCGCCCGCAAGGTGCCACGGGTCTTCGGCTTGACGTGCTCGCCGGAGCGGATCTGGGTGACCTTGAGCGAGGCCATCACCGCACGTCCTCGTACACGACCGGCCCGCGCTCGCTCTCCTTGTAGGCGCTGAGCAGGCCCTTCGGCGTGAACTCCTCGGCCGACAGGCCGCGCCGCTTGGCGACGTCGTCCGGCCGCTGCAACGACTGCAGGCCGGCGATGGTGGCCCGCGCCACGTTGATGGCGTTCGACGACCCGAGCGACTTGGCCAACACGTCGTGGATGCCGGCCTCCTCGAGAATGGCGCGGGCGGCACCGCCGGCGATCACGCCGGTACCGGGGGCGGCCGGCTTGAGCAGCACCCGACCGGCACCCGTCTGGCCGATGACCGGGTGCACGATGGTGGTCCCGGCCAGGGCCACGCTGAACAGGTTCTTCTTCGCCTCCTCGGTCCCTTTCTGGATGGCGAGGGGGACCTCCTTGGCCTTGCCGTACCCGAGGCCAACCCGGCCGGCGCCGTCGCCGATCACGACGAGCGCCGTGAACGAGAAACGGCGGCCGCCCTTCACGACCTTGGCGACCCGGTTGATGGCGATGACCCGCGACTCGCGCAGGCCCGCCGAGACGTCAGCAGCCATCAGAACTCCAGTCCTGCCTCGCGGGCAGCATCGGCCGCCGCCTTCACTCGACCATGGAAGAGGAACCCGCCCCGGTCGAAGACGACCTTGGACACGCCGGCCGCCCTGGCTCGCTCGGCCAGGAGCGTGCCGATGCGCGTGGCCGCCTCGGTCGAGCCGGTCGAGCCGGCCGACCGGACGTCGGGCTCGACGGTGGACGCCGCCGCCAGCGTGCGGCCGGACTCGTCGTCGATGACCTGCAGCACGAGGTGCCGGTTCGACCGGAACACGGCCAGACGGGGGCGATCGGGCGTACCCGTGATCTTCTTGCGCACGCGGTGGTGCCGCCGACGGCGGGATTCCAGCCGCGCCTTGGCGATGTTGCTCACTTCTTGCCTGCCTTCCCGGCCTTGCGGAGGATCCGCTCGCCGGCGTAGCGAACGCCCTTGCCCTTGTAGGGCTCGGGCTTGCGAATGGCGCGGATGTCGGCGGCCACCTGGCCGACGGCCTCCTTGTCGATGCCCCGTACGATCACCCGGGTGGGCGCCGGCACTTCGAAGGTGATGCCGTCGGGGGCGTCGACCACGACCGGATGGCTGTACCCGAGGGCCAGGCGCAGCGCGCCCGGGCCTTGGGCCTCGGCCCGGTAGCCGACGCCGACGATCTCGAGCTCCTTCTGGAAGCCGGCCGTGACGCCGACGACCATGTTGTTCACGAGGCTGCGGGTGAGGCCGTGGAGCGATCGGCTCTCGCGCTCGTCGTCGGGCCGCTCCACCACCAGCGTGTCGCCGTCCTGGCGCACGGTGATGACGCCGGGGATGGGACGTGAGAGCTCACCCCGGGGTCCCTTCACCCGGACGGTGCCGTCGACGATGGCGACGTCGACGTCGCTGGGGACGGCGATCGGTGCTTTACCGATACGACTCATCTCACCTCACCACACGTAGCAGAGGACTTCGCCACCGACCCGGCGCTGGCGCGCCTCCCGGTCGGTCATGAGGCCCTGGCTGGTCGAGAGGACGGCCACGCCGAGTCCGCCGAGCACGCGGGGCACTCGGTCGGCCTTGGAGTAGACGCGCAGGCCTGGCTTCGACACCCGCCGCAGACCCGTGATGGTGCGGTCGCGGTCGGTGGAGTACTTCATCGTGATGGTGAGGACCTCGCTGGGCTTGCCCTCGGCGCCCGCCACGGCGTAGTCCTCGATGTAGCCCTCCTTCTTCAGGATCTGGGCCAGCGCCACCCGCTGCTTCGACGAGGGCATGTGCACGTTGTCGTGCATGGCCACGTTGGCGTTGCGGATGCGGGTGAGCATGTCGGCGATGGGGTCGGTCATCGTCATCGTCGGCCTCCTCTCACCAGCTCGCCTTCGTGACGCCAGGCACCTCGCCGGCATGGACGAGCTCGCGCAGGCAGATACGGCACAGCCCGAACTTGCGGTAGAACGCCCGCGGTCGACCGCACCGGCGGCACCGGTTGTAGGCCCGAACCTTGTACTTGGGCTTGCGCTGTTGCTTCTGGATCAGCGCCTTCTTCGCCATCTGTTATCGCCCTTTCCTGGCCTTGGCGGCCTTCTTCACACCGCGAACCGGTCCTCGCCGGCGCTCCTTGCGAGGCGTGTCCGCCTCTCCCCGGGCAAACGGGAACCCGAACGCGTCCAGCAGGGCTCGGCCGCTGGCGTCGTCGGTGGCCGTCGTGACGATGGTGATGTCCATGCCACGGGTGGCGTCGACCCGGTCGTAGTCGATCTCGGGAAAGATCAGCTGCTCGTTGACCCCGAACGTGTAGTTGCCCCGGCCGTCCCACGAGGTGGACGGCAGGCCCCGGAAGTCGCGGATGCGGGGGATGGCGATCGAGATGAGCCGATCGAGGAACTCCCACATCCGGTCGCCCCGGAGCGTGACCTTGGCGCCGATCGACTGGCCCTCGCGCAGCTTGAAGCCGGCGATCGACTTGGTGGCCTTGGTGACCAGCGGCTTCTGACCCGTGATGGTGGTGAGGTCGTTCACGGCCCCCTCGAGCAGCGACGGCTGCTGCGTGGCCCGGCCGACACCCATGTTCACGACGATCTTCTCGAACCGGGGCACCTGCATGATGTTGGCCAGCCCGAGCTGGTCCTTCAGCTGGTTGCGGATCTCGGCGTCGTAGCGCTGCTTGAGGCGGGGCCGCTCGACGGTGGCGGTGGCGGTAGCCATCAGCCCAGCTCCTCCCCCGTCTTCACGGCGATCCGCACCTTCTTGCCGCCCTCCACCTTGTAGCCGATGCGGCTCGGCTTGCCCCGGCTGAGGATGGCGACGTTGGAGGCGTCGATCGGCATGTCCTTGTCGATGATGCCGGCCTGCATCGTGGCCCGCGTGGCCTTCTGGTGCTTCTTGGCCACGTTGATCCCCTCGACGATGACCTTGTTCTCGTCGGGGATGACGCGCATGATGACGCCGTCCTTGCCCCGATCCTTGCCCTTGAGCACGACCACGTGGTCGCCCTTCTTGAGCTTCTTCACAGCACCTCCGGTGCCAGCGAGATGATGCGCATGAACTTCTTGTCCCGCAGCTCGCGGCCCACCGGGCCGAAGATGCGGGTGCCGCGCGGCGACTGATCGTCCTTGATCAGCACGGCGGCGTTCTCGTCGAACCGGATGTAGCTGCCGTCGGGACGGCGCTTCTCCTTCTTGGTGCGCACGACGACACACTTCACGACGTCGCCCTTCTTCACGGCGGCGCCGGGGATGGCGTCCTTCACCGTGGCGATGAAGATGTCGCCGATCGAGGCGTAGCGGCGGCGCGTGCCGCCCAACACCTTGATGACGAGCACCTCCTTCGCTCCGCTGTTGTCGGCGACCCGTAGTCGCGATTCCTGTTGGATCATCGGAGTTCCTCCGACGATCCAACGGTCGCCTGCCGGCGACCCTGTTGAATCGCCGTGTCTTTGGTTCGCCTCCGGCTCACTTTGCCCGCTCCAGCACTTCCACGACCCGCCACCGCTTCAGCTTCGAGAGCGGGCGGGTCTCCTGGACGCGGACCCGGTCGCCCAGGCGGGTGTCGTTGGACTCGTCGTGCACGTACAGCTTCTTGGTCCGCTGCACGAACTTGGCGTAACGAGGATGACGGACGCGCTCGACGACGGCGACGACCACGGTCTTGTCCATCTTGGTGGACACGACGACACCTTCACGCACCTTGCGGGCGGCGCGGGGCTCGGTAGCGGCTTCCTCGGCCATCACTTCGTCTCCGTAGCTTCGGCGGCGGCGATCTCCCGCTGGCGGAGGATCGTGTTGATCCGCGCGATCTGGCGCCGCACCTCGGTGAGCCGGCTCGTGTTGTCGAGCTGCCCGGTCACGTGCTGGAACCGCAGGTTGAAGTGCTCCTTCTTGGCGTCGGCGAGGGCGTCGACGAGGCGGCTGATGTCGAGCTCGACGAGGTCGGCGGTCTTCCTGTTGGCCACGTCAGATCACCTCCTCACGCGTAATGACACGGGCCTTGATGGGCAGCTTCTGGATGGCGCGCTCGAGGGCGGCCTTGGCGATCTCGCGGTTGGGGTACGACAGCTCGAACATCACCCGGCCCGGCTTCACGACGGCGACCCACCGCTCAGGATTGCCTTTGCCGGAACCCATGCGGGTCTCGGCCGGCTTCTCGGTGACCGGCTTGTCCGGGAACACGTTGATCCACACCTTGCCGCCCCGCTTGATGTGGCGGTTCATGGCGATACGGGCCGCCTCGATCTGGCGGGCGGTGATCCATCCCGGCTCGAGGGCCTGGATGCCGAACTCGCCGAACGACAGCTCCGTGCCGCCCTTGGCGGCGCCCTTCATTCGGCCGCGCTGCTGCTTGCGGTGCTTGACCTTGCGTGGCATCAACATCGTGATCAGTCCTCACCCGGGCGGAAATGGGGCGTCTCGTGGCTCTGGCGGGTGCGGCGCTCGATCTCTTCCTCCTCGGCGAGGAGGCGCTCGAGATCGGGGTCGGCCTCCTTGACGAGCGGCGCCGCCGTCTCGATGGGTTGCTCGAGCGGCTCGGGCTCGGGCGCGACCTGGCGCCGGCCCGCCGACGACACGACCCGGCGGGGCTGGCCCTGGCCGGAGGTCTCGCCCACGGCCATGGCGGCCTCACGGGCGATCTTGTCCTCCATTTGCGACTTGTAGGGAAGGATGTCGCCCTTGTAGATCCAGACCTTGACGCCGATGCGGCCGTAGGTGGTCTTCGCCTCGCGGAAGCCGTAGTCGATGTCGGCCCGCAGCGTGTGGAGCGGCACCCGGCCCTCGCGGTACCACTCGGTGCGGCTCATCTCGGCGCCGCCCAGGCGGCCGGCGCACTGGACCCGGATGCCGAGGGCGTTGGCCTTCTGGGCGTTCTGCACGGCCCGCTTCATGGCCCGGCGGAAGGCGATGCGCCCGGCCAGCTGATCGGCCACGCCCTGGGCGATCAGGGCGGCGTCGAGCTCGGGCTGCTTGATCTCCTGGATGTTGAGCTGCACCTTCTGGTTGCCCGTGATCTTGGTGAGCCCGGCCCGCAGCTCGTCGGCCTGGGCGCCCCGGCGGCCGATCACGATGCCGGGCCGGGCGGTGTGGACGTCGACGCGGAGGCGGTCGCGCGTGCGCTCGATCTCGATGCGGCTGATAGCCGCCTGCGGCAGCAGGCCCATGATGTACTCGCGGATCTTCCAGTCCTCGGTGAGGTAGTCCGTGTACTCACGGTCGCTGAACCAGCGGCTCTTCCAGTCGGTGGTGATGCCGAGCCGGAAGCCGTAGGGGTTGACCTTCTGTCCCATCAGGACTCCTTCGTCTCTTCCGTCTCGTCGTCGTCGCTTGTGTCGCCCTCGGGAGCGGCTTCCGCACCATCGGCCGCCTGAGGCGACTCGTCGTCGGTCTCCTCCGCCTCTTCTTCGGCCTCCTCGACCATGGCGTCGGTGGGCTCGCCGCCGGCGACGTCCTCCTCGGCCGTCTCTTCGTCGCCGTCGTCCTCCTCGGCGATTTCGGCGTCGATCACCTCGTCGGCGTCCTCGACGGCCTCGAGCTCCTCGGTGGTGTCCTCGTGGTCGTGATCGTGCTCGTGCTCGTGGGCGACCTCCCCGCGGGCGGCGGCGGCGGCCTGGCGGCTGCGAGCCACGCGCTCGCGACGGGAGCTGGCGGCGCGGCCGCCCACACGAGCCCGGCGCCCGGTCTGGGGACGGCCCTCTTCCTTGCGGCGGCGCTGCTCGAGCTGACTGTCGCTCATCCGGGCCACGACGATGGTGATGTGGCAGGTCCGCTTGCGGACCCGTGTCGCCCGGCCCCGGGCCCGCGGCCGGAACCGCTTGAGGGTGGGGCCTTCGTCGGCGAAGCAGGCCGCCACGTACAGCTCGTCCGGGTCCTGGCTGTCGTTGTGCTGGGCGTTGGCCACCGCCGACGCCAGCGCCTTGCGGATCACGATGGCGATGTCACGCTCGACGAACCGCAGGATGTCGTCGGCATCGCCCACATGGCGGCCGCGGATGAGATCGAGCACCTCGCGGGCCTTGCTGGCCGAGGCGCGGACGTATCGCACCTTGGCCCGGGTGCCGACGCGCTCGTCGACGTGCGTGGCGCCCTCGTTGGTCTTCGCGCCTTTCATCGCCGGCCCTTCACGTTCCTCTCCTGGCCGGCGTGGTAGCGGAACGTGCGAGTGGGCGAGAACTCGCCCAACTTGTGGCCGACCATCGACTCGGTGATGTAGACGGGCACGTGCTTGCGCCCGTCGTGAACGGCGATGGTGTGGCCCACCATCTCGGGGATGATCGTCGAGCGGCGCGACCAGGTCTTGATGACCTTCTTCTCGCCGGCGGAGTTGAGGCCGTCCACCTTTTTCAGCAGATGGTCGTCGACGAAGGGGCCCTTCTTCAGGCTGCGCGGCATGGCTTACCTCCGACCGCGGCCGGTGCGCCGGCGACGGACGATGAGCTTCTGGGACGGCTTGGTCTTGTCACGGGTGCGGCCCTCGGCCTTGCCCCACGGTGAGACGGGATGACGGCCGCCGGACGACTTGCCCTCGCCACCGCCGTGCGGATGGTCGACCGGGTTCATGGCGACGCCACGGGTCTGCGGGCGGACGCCCTTCCAGCGGTTGCGCCCGGCCTTGCCCACCTTCACCAGTTCGGCTTCGGCGTTGCCGACCTCGCCGACGGTGGCGCGGCAGTCGATCGAGACCCGCCGCATCTCGGTGGACGGCAGGCGCAGCGTGGCGAAGTCGCCCTCCTTGGCCACGAGCTGCACGCTCGAGCCGGCCGAGCGGGCCATCTTGCCGCCCTGGCCTGGTCGCAGCTCGACGTTGTGGACGGTGGTTCCGACAGGGATGTAGCGCAGGGGCAAGGCGTTGCCCGGGCGGATCTCGGCGCCCTGGCCGCTCTGCAGGCGGTCGCCGACGCCCACACCCCGGGGAGCCAGGACGTAGGCCTTCTCGCCGTCGTGGTAGTGCAGCAGCAGGATGCGGCAGTTGCGGTTGGGGTCGTACTCGACGGCCGCCACCTTGGCCGGCACGCCGTCCTTCACCCGCTTGAAGTCGATGAGGCGGTACTGGCGCTTGTGGCCGCCGCCGCGGTGACGGGACGTCTTGCGCCCGTAGGCATTCCGCCCCCCGCTCTTGGGGTTGGGGCCGAGCAGAGACTTCTCGGGCGTGGTCTTGGTGACCTCCGAGAAGTCCGAGACGGTCTGGAACCGCCGGCCGGCACTCGTGGGCTTGCGCTTGCGCAACGGCATGTCAGATCCCGCTCTCGAACAGCTCGATGCGATCGCCGGCGGCGAGCGTAACGAGGGCGCGCTTCGTGTCGGGACGATGGCCGACCTTGTTGGTGCGCCGCACCCGCTGGGTCTTGCCCTTGCGGTTCAGCGTGTTGACCTTGACGACGGTGACGTTGAAGATCGCCTCGACGGCGTCGTGGATCTCTGGCTTCGACGCATCGGGGTGGACCTTGAACGTGTAGACGTTCTCCTCGATCAAGGCGTAGCTCTTCTCGCTGACGACGGGCTCGAGGATGACGTCGCGGGGATCTTTCATTCGGCGGTCTCCGTATCTGCGTCGCCGTCGTTCGCTTCGCTTCCGCCGGCTCCTACTCGCTCGGCAATCGGTGCTTCGGCGGCCCGGCGGCGCACGGCGGAGCCGGACGCCGCCGACTCGGCACTGGCCTCCGTCGCTTCTGCGCCGGGCAGGGTGGCTCGAGTGAAGACGACCCAGTCGTGGCACAGGACGTCGTAGGCATTGAGCTCGCCCGCCTGCACCAGCTTCACTTCAGGCAGGTTCCGGAAGCTCAGGATGGCGTTGTCGTCGTCGGGCCCGACCACCACCAGCACGGAGCCGGTGAGGCCGAGGGCGGCCAGCACGGCTTTGGCGTCGCGCGTGCGAGGGGCGTCGAAGGCCCACTCGTCGACGACGACCACGGTGCCGGCGGCGGCCCGATCCGACAGCGCCGAGCGCAGTGCCAGGCGAACCATCTTCTTCGGCGTGCGCTGGGCGTAGCTCCGGGGCTTGGGGCCGAGGGCCACGCCTCCGCCCGACCATTGCGGCGCCCGGGTCGAGCCCTGGCGGGCGTTGCCGGTTCCCTTCTGGCGGTACGGCTTCCTGCCGCCGCCGGCCACCTCGGCGCGGGTCTTGGTGGACTGGGTGCCGGCCCGCCGGTGGGCGAGCTGGGCCGTGACCACCTGGTGCATGACCGGGACGTTGGGTTGGATGCCGAACGTGGCGGCGTCGAGCTCGAGCGAGCCGACGTCGGCGCCGGCCGCGGACTTCACGGTGACGGTCACTTGCTGGCCTTCCCGTCGGCCTTGACGGCATTGCGAACGATGACGACGCCACCGCGGGGGCCCGGTACCGCTCCCTTGACCAGCACCAGGTTGCGCTCGGCGTCGGCCTCGACGACCTCGAGGTTGAGCGTGGTGACCTGCTCGCCACCGAGGCGGCCGGCCATCTTGGTGCCTTTGAACACCCGCCCCGGAAAGGAGCAGGCGCCGATCGAGCCCGGCGACCGGTGCATCTTGTGGTTGCCGTGGCTGGCGCCCTGGCCGGAGAAGTTGTGCCGCTTCATGGCGCCGGCCCAGCCCTTGCCGCGGCTGACGGCGGTCACATCGACCCGCTCGCCCTTCTCGAGGACCTCAGCGGTGATCTCCTGGCCGACGGTGAAGCCGTTGACGTCGTCGAGCCGCAACTCGACCAGCTTGGTGCCGGGATCGACGCCGGCCTTGGCGAAGTGACCGGCCTGCGGCTTGTTGAGCTTGCGGGCGTCCCGGTGGCCATAGGTGACCTGGAGCGCGGCGTAGCCGTCGCGCTCGCTCGTCTTCACCTGGACGATGCGGGCGGGCGCGACCCGGAGCACGGTGACGGGGATGACGCGGTTGTCGTCACCCCACACCTGGGTCATGCCCACCTTCTCGCCGACGATCGCTTTCGTCGCCATCTGCGTCCTCTGTCCTTGCAGGCGCGACCCCGGAAAGGGGTCGCTTGGTTGTCGTTCAGACAGACGCTCCGCACGGGAACCGGGCGGAGCGTCGTGATCAGGTTGAGCCGTGAGGTCCCCGCTCGCGGCGGGCACACACGGACGTTCGGTTGGCGAACTCGTTCGGGTGCGTGCGCAAGACCTGCCCTACGCACGGCCTGGTCATGCTAGCGGCCCGCCACCAGGGCCGCAATGCGCCCATCCCCGTTCCGTTTCACGCTTGTTTGAGAACCTCCCAGGTTCTCGAACCAGCGCGAACGCCCAGGGGCTAGGGGAAGCGCTTCTTCAGCCACTCGGCGACGGTGGCCATGGCCTCGGGCCGGTGGCCCTCGAGGTAGTGAGGGGCGCCCTTCATCTCCACCAGGGTCTTGTCGGCGGCCCCGGCGTTCCGGACGATCTCCTCGGCCTGCCTGACCCGGATCTCGGTGTCGGCGGTGGGGTGGACCAGGATGGTGGGCACCTTTACGTGCGGGAGCGTGTCGGCCAGCTTGGCGTGGCTCGAGCGCCCCGACCAGGTCGACAGCCAGCCGCGGGCCGTCATCGTGCGGGCCAGCCCGCCCCGCCCGTAGTTGGCGTCGAGCGGGTCGGGGAAGGCGAAGAGGCTCCCGAGGGGCCGGTCGTCGGGGTCGACGGACAGGTCGAGATAGGCGGGGTCAGCGAGCGTCCGGTAGATGACCAGGTACTTCATGGCGACGGCCCGCGCCCGCCAGTGGCGCCAGCCGGCCGGGTCGGTGGCCTTGTCGACGCCGCCGGCGCGTCCGCGGGCATCCTCGGCGTCGGCCAGGGCCGTCTCGGCGATGGCGTCGAGCCGGGCCACCCGGGCCAGCTGGGCGGCCCGGTACCGGGCCAGCCAGTCCCTGTCGTAGGTCGACGGCTCGGGCCACGGTCGCCACCCGTTGTCCGGGTTGTACATGTCGAGCTCGGGCACGACCGAGGCCGGGTCGTTCTCGTCGGCGATCGAGGGATCGATCACCTGCAACATGAAGACGCCCTCGCCCGGATGCGCCGCGATGCCGATCCAGCCGTCGCCGCAACCGGTCTCCTTCTGCGCCAGGGCCATGAG